>JBBIPS010000100.1:0-9285 GCA_037442725.1 Burkholderiales bacterium
AAACAAGGCATTCACCCCGACTACCGCGAGGTCTGCTTCGTCGACCTGTCCAACGGCTTCAAGTTCGTCACGCGCTCGACCGTGCAGACGCGCGAGACCGTGAAGATGGACGACGGCCGCGAGATGCCGCTGGTCAAACTCGAGACGACCAGTGAGACCCATCCCTTCTATACCGGGACGCAGAAGAGCATCGACAACCTCGGCGGTCGGGTCGAGAAGTTCCGCAACAAGTTCGCCCGTGCAGGCATCCCGAAGAAGGCCGCCTGAACTGCTACCACGCGGTGGCATAGGCAACAGGGGCAGCTGCGGGCTGCCCTTTTTCTTGTCCGTCCCGGTCGTGCGCGCAGCGCAGGGGCACACGCCTGGGCGTCCGAGCGCGTCCTTGTCGTGGCAACGAGGCGGTGCGCCACTGCCGAACTGCCTGGCGCTCGCCCGCAGCGGACGACCTGCGTCGTCAGCCTCCGGCCGGACTCTCAAACAAACGGCAGGCCGTGCCGCCCGTGCCCTGCCCCAAGGAGCGCGATCAGGCATGATCAGCCGGTGATCCCGACCGTCAATCCCGCGCTGGTCGCGCAACGCGCCGTCCAGCGCCTGCCGCGATGGGCGCTGCTGCTGTTCTGCGCCGCGTACGTGCTGCCCGGGCTGGTCGGCCGCGACCCCTGGCGTGGCGCCGACCTCGCCGCCTTCGGCCAGATGCTGGCACTGGCCGAAGGCCGTGCGCCGTGGCTTGTCCCGACGCTGGGCGCCGTACCGACCGGCGGCGCACTGCTGCCGCACTGGATCGGCGCGGCCAGCATCGCCGCCACCACGCCCTGGCTCGACGCGGCGCTGGCAGCGCGCCTGCCGTTCGCGCTGTTGCTGGGGTTGTCGCTGGCGGCCGTCTGGTACGCCACCTTTCACCTGGCGCGCACCGAGGCCGCACAGCCGCTGCCGTTCGCCTTCGGCGGCGAGGCGGGTGCGGTGGACTACGCCCGCGCAATCGCCGACGGCGCGCTGCTGGCACTGATCGCCACGCTCGGGCTGCTGCAACTCGGCCACGAGACGACGCCCGAACTGGTGCAACTGGCCGCGCTGGCAGGCTTTCACTGGGCACTCGCGGCGGCCGCGCATCGGCCGCGCGGCGCACGCACGGTGGCGCTGCTCGCCCTTCCCGCGTTGGCGGCGAGTGATGCGCCGGCGATCGCACTCATGCTCGGTGCGGGTGCCACGCTGCTGTGCCTGCGCTCGAGCGAGCGCGGGCTGCGCCGATTCGCACCCTGGGTCGCCGGGGCGACCGCACTGGCAGCACTCGCAGCCTGGCCGACTCACGCCTGGAGCTGGCGCATCGCATCGACGCCGATCGACCCGGGCCAGCTCGGCCGGCTCTGGCTGTGGTTCCTGTGGCCGGCCTGGCTGCTGGCACTGTGGACGCTCTGGCGCTGGCGCGGCCGTCTGGGCCAGCACCATCTGGCGGTGCCGCTGTTGTCGTCGATCATCGCACTGGCCAGCAGCATCGGCATGGGCGGCTCGGACCGCGCATTGATGCTCGGGCTGCCGGGCACCGCCACGCTCGCGGCGTTCGCGCTGCCGACGCTGCGCCGCAGCGCCGCGGCGGCGATCGACTGGTTCTCGGTGATTGCGCTGACGCTGAGCGCGCTGACGATCTGGGTCATCTACCTGGCGATCCAGACCGGAGTGCCAGCGCAACCGGCGGCCAATGTGGCCCGGCTGGCGCCCGGTTTCCAGTCCCGCTTCTCGGCGTGGGAGCTGGGCTTCGCGCTCGCCGGCACCGTCGCCTGGCTCTGGCTGGTGCGCTGGCGCACCCGCAGGCACCGGGTGGCGATCTGGAAGAGCCTGGTGCTGCCTGCCGGCGGCGTCGCACTGTGCTGGCTGCTGCTGATGACGCTGTGGCTGCCGCTGCTCGACTACGCGCGCAGCTATCGACCGCTGATCGAGCGCGTCGATCGCGTGCTGCCCGCGGGCATCTGCATCGCGGCGCCCGGAGCCTCGCCGTCGCTGGTTGCCGCGCTCGAGTACCACGCGCGGCGTCGGGTCGATGCCTCGCCCGCGGCGGCGCAGGGTCGCTGCGAAGCGCTGGTGCGGGTGCAACGCGGTGCATCAGCGCCACTCGCGCCGCCGGCCGAGCCGACCGAATGGCTGGAGGTGGCGCGCGAGCGCCGCCCCACCGATCGCACCGAGCTGACGCTGGTGTACCGCCGGCGCGGCGGCACCGAAGCCGGTCGACTCAGGGGCTCGGAGGCAGTCCCTCGCTGAACGCAGCATCCTGGCCGTTGCGCACCCGGCCGGCCGGCAGCAACAGGCGGAACAAGGAACCGCGTCCGGCCTCGCTGTCGATGATCAGCTCGCCGCCGTGACGCTGCATCACATGCTTGACGATCGCCAGGCCCAGGCCGGTGCCACCGCTGTCGCGCGAGCGGCTGCTGTCGACGCGGTAGAAGCGCTCGGCCAGACGCGGCAGGTGCTCGCGCGCGATGCCGATGCCGGTGTCGCGAACGGCAATTTCGCCACCACCATCGGCGCGCGTGTGCCAGGTGACATCGATGCGCCCGCCCGCGGGCGTGTGGCGCACTGCATTGCTGAGCAGGTTGGCCACCGCACTCTGCAACTCGGCTTCGGCGCCCGCGACCTCGGCGGCGTCGCTGTCACGCAGGGTGATCGCCTGCCGACCGGCCGAAAGCGCCTGGGCGTCGGCAGTGGCCTGTCGCAGCAGTCTCGCCACCGACACCCAACGCTCGGCCGTCGGTCGTGGGCTGCCCTCGAGCTGCGCCAGCCGCAGCAGGTCGGACACCAGCACCTGCATGCGATCGGTCTGCTGTTGCATCAGTTGCAGCACACGCCTGCGCTCGACCTCCCCCAGCGGCAGGCTGCCCAGCGTCTCGACGAACCCCGCCAGCACCGTCAGCGGCGTGCGGATCTCGTGCGACACGTTGGCGACGAAGTCGCGCCGCATCGCGTCCGCGCGCAGCCGCTCGGTCACATCCTGCGCGATGACGAGCTTGTGCCCGTCGCCATACGGGTGCACCCGCATCGACAGCGTGATGGCGCGCGCCGGCATCGTCACCGTCACCGCATCGCGCCATTCGCCGGCATGCAGATAGGCCACGAACACCGGCATGCGGACCAGGTTGGTGATCGGCTGCCGACGATCGCGCAGCGGATCCAGACCGAGCTGGTCGGCAGCCACGGCGTTGCACCACTCGATCTGGTCGCTCGCATCGAGCAGCACGACGCCGTTGGGCGCAGCGTCGATCGCCGCGAGAAACTGGCGCAGTCGCTCGCGCTCGTGCTCCAGCGCGAGCTCGCGTGAGCGCAGCGCGCGCTCGACGCGGTAGCCCAGTTCGCCCCAGAAACCCGTGCCGCGCGGCGCCCGGCCCTGCTGCTCGCCGCGCAGCCAGGTCATCAGACGTGCGGCGCGCAGGCCATCGACAAGCATTGCCACCACCATGCCGAGTACGCCACCGGCGATCGCGGCGCCGTTCGGCGCGTGCAGCTGCGCGCCACCGATGAAGCCGATGGCCGCGCCCGCAGCCATCATGAGCAGGACAGGGAACACGCGCGGCAGCGGCCAACTCATCGCGCACTCAATCGTGAGCCGCCTGCCGGTGGACTAGTCGCGCAGCGCAGCAACCTGCCGCGTCAGCCGGTAGCCGGCGCCACGCACCGTCTCGATCAGCGCGGCACATCGCGCCGGCGCCAGCGCCTCGCGCAGTCGCTTGACGTGCACGTCGACCGTGCGCTCCTCGATGAAGACATGGTCGCCCCAGACCCGGTCGAGCAGTTGCGCGCGGCTGTGCACGCGCTCGGGATGCGTCAGCAGGAAGTGCAGCAGGCGGAATTCGGTCGGCCCCAGCTTCAGCTCGCAGGCGCCGCGGCTGACGCGATGGGTGGCCGCGTCGAGCCGCAGGCCGGCCACCTCGACGACCTCGTCAAGCGCCTGCGGCGCCTTGCGCCGCAGCACCGCGCGGATGCGCGCCATCAGTTCCTGGGTCGAGAATGGCTTGGTCATGTAGTCATCGGCGCCGGCGTCCAGTCCCGCCACCTTGTCGGACTCCTGGCTGCGTGCGGTCAGCATGATGATCGGCAGCTCGCGCGTGCGCGCGGCGGCGCGCCACTGGCGCGCCAAGGCCAGGCCCGACTGCCCCGGCAGCATCCAGTCCAGCAGCACCAGGTCCGGTAGCACCGTGTCGATCTCGCATCGCGCCCGTTCGGCCGTGACGGCGACGATCACGTCGTGGCCCGCATGGCGCAGGTTGATCGAGATGAGCTCGGCGATGGCCGCTTCGTCCTCGACGACGACGATCCTGCTCATGACCGCATCGGCGCGCCTCAGCGCACCAGGTCCTCGACGGTCGCCACCGGGTTGTGCCTGACGTCGGTGCCCTTGACGATGTAGATGATGACTTCGGCCAGGTTCTTGGCATGGTCACCGACGCGCTCGATCGCCTTGGCGACGAAGACCAGGTCGATCGCCGACGAGATCGTGCGTGGGTCCTCCATCATGTAGGTGATGAGCTTGCGCATCAGACCCTCGAACTCCTGGTCGATCTGGTCGTCGCGTCTGAGTACTTCCAGCGCGGCCGCGGTGTCGAGTCGCGCGAAGGCATCGAGAACCTTGCGCAACTGCGTCGTCGCCAGCCCGCACTCGTGCGCCAGGTCGGCCACCGGCAGGCGCATGTGGTTCGACACGCCGGCATCGAGCAGGCGCCGCACCATGCGTGCGATGCGCACGGCCTCGTCGCCGATGCGCTCGAGATTGGCGATCGTCTTGGACACGGCGATCAGCAGGCGCAGGTCGCGCGCCGTCGGCTGGCGGCGGGCGATGATGCTCGACAGATCGCGATCGATCTCGATCTCCATCGCGTTGACGCGCTCCTCGGCCGCAAGCACCCGGGACGCGACCTCGCCGTCGAACGTGGTCAGCGCATGCACGGCCTGCGCCACCTGGGACTCGGCCAGGCCGCCCATCTCGAGCACCCGGGTCGAGATCGCACTGAGCTCGGAGTCGAACTGGGTGGAAAGATGTTTGTCGGTCATGGGAACTCCTCGACTCGTGGGAAGGCAGCAGCGGGGGCTGCAGCACGGGACCGTCTCATCCGAACCTGCCGGTGATGTAGTCCTCGGTATCCTGGCGCCGGGGCTTCATGAACAGCTCGGCCGTCGGGCCGAACTCGATCAGGTCGCCCAGGTACATGTAGGCGGTGTAGTCCGAGACGCGCGCGGCCTGCTGCATGTTGTGGGTGACCATGACCACCGTGTAGTCGCCCTTCAATTCGTCGATCAGCTCCTCGATCTTGCCGGTCGAGATCGGGTCCAGCGCCGAACACGGCTCGTCGAGCAGCAGTACCTCGGGCCGGATGGCGATGCCGCGCGCGATGCACAGGCGCTGTTGCTGGCCGCCGGACAGGCCGGCGCCGCTCTGGTCGAGCTTGTCCTTGACCTCGTTCCACAGCGCCGCCTTCTTCAGCGCCCACTCGACCCGCTCGTCGAGCTCGACGCGCGGCAGGGCATCGAACAGCTTGACGCCGAAGGCGATGTTGTCGTAGATCGACATCGGGAACGGCGTCGGCTTCTGGAACACCATGCCGATCCTGGCGCGGATCAGGCTGACGTCGAGCTTGCTCGAAAGGATGTCCTCGCCATCGAGCAGGATGCGGCCCTGCGCGCGCTGATCGGGGTAGAGCTCGAACATGCGGTTGAAGGTGCGCAGCAGCGTCGACTTGCCGCAGCCCGACGGCCCGATGAAGGCAGTCACTTTCCCGGCCGGAATGTCGAGGTTGACGCGCTTCAACGCCTGGAAGCCGCCGTAGTAGAAGTCGAGATCGCGCACCGCGAGCTTGGTCTGCTCGGTGACGGGGCTGTCGGCAGGGGTATCCATCAGGGGCTTTCGTCGCATCAGTGCTTGTTGCGGAACAGCACGCGGGCCACGATGTTGAGCAGCAGCACGCCCAAGGTGATCAGGAAGACGCCCGCCCAGGCCAGCCTCTGCCAATTCTCGTACGGGCTCATCGCGAACTTGAAGATCGTCACCGGCAGGCTGGCCATCGGTTGAGCGAGGTCACTGGTCCAGAACTGGTTGGACAGCGCGGTGAACAGCAGCGGCGCGGTCTCGCCAGCGATGCGCGCCACGGCGAGCAGGATGCCGGTGACGACACCGGCGCGCGCCGCCCGCAACGTGATGGTCTCGATCACCTTCCACTTCGGCGCACCGAGCGCGTAAGCCGCCTCACGCAGCGCGTTGGGAACCAGGCTGAGCATGTTCTCGGTGGTGCGGATCACCACCGGAATGACGATCAGCGCGAGCGCGAGCGCACCGGCCCAGCCCGAGAAGCCCTTGGCCCGGGCCACCACCGTCGCGTAGACGAACAGGCCGATGACGATCGACGGCGCCGACAACAGGATGTCGTTGATGAAGCGCGTGGCCGCGCCGAGCCAGGTCTTCTGCCCGTACTCGGCCAGGTAGACGCCGGTCATCACTCCCACCGGCGTGCCGATCGCGGTGGCCAGCGCGACCATCGCGAGCGAGCCGTAGATCGCATTGGCCAGGCCCCCGGTGTCGGCCTGCGGCGGCGGCGTCATCTGCGTGAACACCGCCAGGTCCAGCCCGCCCAGGCCCAGGCGCACGGTCTCGACCAGGATCCAAGCCAGCCAGAACATGCCGAACGCCATCGCCGCCAGCGCCAGCGCCAGCGCGAGCGCATTGACGCGCTTGCGCCGCAAGTGCCTGGCACGTTGCGCCGGGCCGAGTTGGAGCGCCACGGGCTTCACGAACGACTGCCTTCGCCGCGCCGCAGTCGCGCCAGCAGCAGCCGCGACGCCGCGAGCACCACGCTCGTGATGACGAACAGGATCAGCCCGAGGTAGATCAACGAGGCCTGGTGCAGTCCCTCCTGCGCCTCGGCGAACTCGTTGGCCAGCGCCGAGGCGATGCTGTTGGCGGCCTCGAACAGCGACATCGAATCGAGCTGGTTGAAGTTGCCGATGACGAAGGTGACCGCCATCGTCTCACCCAGCGCGCGTCCCAGTCCGAGCACGATGCCGCCGACCACGCCGGTCTTGGTGTAGGGCAGGACGACGCGAAAGCTCACCTCCCAGGTCGTCGCGCCCAGTGCGTAGGCCGACTCCTTGAGCAGCGCCGGCGTCACGTCGAAGACGTCGCGCATCACCGCAGCGATGAACGGGATCACCATGATCGACAGGATGATCCCCGCCGACAGCAGGCCGATGCCCACCGGCGGGCCGGAGACGAAAGTCGAGAGCACCGGCACGCCCGCCAGGGCCTGCTGCAGCGGCTGCTGAACCCAGGTCGCGAGCAGCGGGCTGAACACCAGCAGGCCCCACATGCCGTAGACGATCGACGGCACCGCGGCCAGCAACTCGACGGCGATACCGAGCGGGCGTTTGAGCCATTTGGGCGACAACTCGGTCAGGAACAGCGCGATGCCGAAGCTCACCGGCACGGCGATCAGCAGCGCGATCGCCGAAGTCATCAGCGTGCCGTAGATCATCACCAGGCCGCCGTAGACGTTCTGCACCGGATCCCACTGGCTGCGCCAGAGAAAGCCGAGTCCGGACGCGCGGATCGCCGGCGCCGCACCGATCAGCAGCGACACGATGATGGCGGCCATCAGCGCCAGCGTCAGCCACGCCGCGGCATGCGCGAGCAGCGCAAACAGCGCGTCGCCCCAGGCGGCAGCGCGGCGGCGCTGCGGGGGTCCGCGCGCAGGTTCATCACGCCCCATGGCCTGGACGCCTGGAAATGGATTGGCGAGCCGTGCGACGACCATGGGGTCTGCGCGGGTCGGCCACCCGGCTCGCGCACGCCGGCCGGTGCGCTGCACGAGCCCTGCGGATCACTTGTAGGCGACCGGCCTGCCCGCACCGTCCTTGATCCCGGACCACTGCCTGCGCACCAGCGCCTTGAGCGCGTCGGGCAGCGGCACGTACTCGAGATCGCTGGCCATCCGGTCGCCACTGGCGTAGGCCCAGTCGAAGAACTTCAGCACCGACGCCGCCTGCGCGGGCTTGTCCTGCGACTTGTACATCACGATGAAGGTCGCTCCGCTGATCGGCCAGGTGTCCTTGCCGGGTTGCTCGGTCAGCACCTGATAGAACGATCTGGACCAGTCGGCACCGGCGGCCGCGGCCTTGAAGTTGGCTTCCTCGGGCGGCACGAAGTTGCCGGCCTGGTTCTTCAGCAGCGCATAGGTCATCCTGTTCTGCTTGGCGTAGGCGTACTCGACGTAACCGATCGAGTTGGGCAGTCGCTGCACGAACGCCGATACGCCCTCGTTGCCCTTGCCGCCGGCACCGGTAGGCCAGTTCACCGCAGTGCCTTCGCCGACCTTGGCCTTCCACACGGCGTTGACCTTCGAGAGGTAGTTGGTGAAGATGAAGCTCGTCCCCGAGCCGTCGGCGCGGTGCACCACCGAGATCGCGGCATCGGGCAGCGGCACACCGGGGTTCAGGCTCTTCAGCGCGGCGTCGTTCCAGCGCGTGATCTTGCCCAGGTAGATGTCGCCGAGCAGCTGGCCGGTGAACTTGATCTGACCCGCAGCGACGCCCTTGATGTTGACCACCGGCACCACGCCGCCGATCACCGTGGGGAACTGCAGCAGCCCGGCAGCGGCCAGCTCCTCATCCTTGAGCGGCATGTCCGAGGCACCGAAGTCGACCGTCCTGGACTTGATCTGCTTGATGCCGGCCCCGGAGCCCACCGATTGATAGTTGACCTTGCCCGCGGTCGCCTTGTGGTAGGCATCGGCCCACTTGGCGTAGACCGGCGCCGGGAAGGTGGCACCCGCGCCTGTGACATCTTCAGCCGATGCGGCCAGCGGAAGCAGCGCGGCCGACAGCACAGCTGCATGGAAAACCATCGAATTCATGTGGCGCCTTTGATCGTGGTGGTGAGACAGCAGGTTGGCTGCCTTGCCGGTCACTGTAGGCATCGCGTGTGACAGGCGCATGACGGCGCGTCACATCCGGCCCGCGTGCCGTCGCTCGCCGCTCGTCACCTCATGCGCATGCGACCGTGCCGCGATCGGGCCGGCCCGCACTGGCGCACCGTCTGCGGCCAGTTCGTCGCAGTCAAGCTGCCGCGGCGGCCGCCAGACGCTGCGCCAGGCCCGCGGCCTGCGCCCGATCGCGCGCCTCGACCATCACGCGCAGCAGACCAAGTGGCAGCGGTGATGATTCCGGAAAACTTCTACGCCGTCGGCCAGTGGTACGAAGATTTTTCCCAGACAAGCGACGAGGAAGTTGGCGAACTTCTCGCGCAGGGTCTGCGCC
>JBBIPS010000101.1:0-9244 GCA_037442725.1 Burkholderiales bacterium
CTTCATCTTGGTGGCTCCTTCGGTTGCTTGCAAGGCAACCCGCATGGTCGCCCATGCGGGTCGAAGGAGCCGCCACCTCAGCTCACGCGTTCAGCAGAATCTGGGACATCGCCGGCCGGCGCCTACGCGCGCATAGAGCGCGCCTGAGGCCCACGCTGCGCGAGGCTGTGGTTGCGGCGGCGGCTCGTATGCCGCGGGCAATCGAGCCGTTGTCACGCCCGGCCGGCGCCTGCGCCCGCATGGAGCGCGCCTGAGGCCCGCGCTGCGCTCGCCAGGCGCACCGACCTGTCGACCCGACGGCGTCGTCGGCTCCAATGCCGCGCCGCCGGGCCAGGCCAGACGCCGGTTCGAACTGGGGTCGACCTGGCTCGGTCCGGCCCCCGAGGTCGACGAAGGCCACGAGCGACTGTCGCCGCAAGGTCAAGGCGCAGTCCACGGCCGGCTCGGCCAACCCCTGCCGGGTGACCTTGCCGGGCACGGCACTCAGTCGCTCAGCCGTTGCTGGTGGCGCGCACTTCCTCGATCGTCGTCAGCCCGGCGAGCACCTTTTCGATGCCGTCCTGGCGCAGCGTTCGCATGCCGGCGGACATCGCCGAGCGTTGCAGTTCGTCGGCGCGCGCGTTGGTCTGGATCAGTCGGCGCAGCTCGCGGTCGACCAGCAGCAACTCGTGCACGCCGATGCGGCCGCTGAAGCCGGTGTCGCCGCACTGCTTGCAGCCGCGTGCGCGATGGTGCTGGAACGCGCCGTCGGGGGCGTGGCGGGTGGTCCAGGCGCGCAGCGTGTCCTCGCGCGTCGGGCGCTGCGACGGGTCCGGGAAGGCTTGCAGCCATTCGCCCAGCAGCACTTCGATCTCGTCGGCACTGGCCGGACTCGTCTGGACGCAGTGCCGGCAGAGCCGGCGCACCAGGCGCTGCGCCAGCACCGCGAGCAGCGAATCGGCGAAGCTGAACGGGTCCATGCCCATGTCGAGCAGGCGCGTCACCGTCTCGGGTGCGCTGTTGGTGTGCAGTGTCGACAGCACCAGGTGCCCGGTGAGCGAAGCCTCGACCGCGACCTGGGCAGTCTCGGCATCGCGGATTTCACCGACCATGATCACGTCCGGGTCGGCGCGCAGCAGCGAGCGCAGTGCCTTGGCAAAGGTCCAGTCGATGCGCGGGTTGACCTGCACCTGGCGCAGCCCGGACTGTGTGATCTCGATCGGGTCCTCGGCGGTCCAGATCTTGCGCTCGGGCGTGTTCAGGTGGGCCAGCGCGGCGTGCAGCGTCGTGGTCTTGCCCTGGCCGGTCGGGCCGACGCACAGCACCATGCCGTAGGGTCGCTCGATCGCCGCGGTCAGCCGCGCGAGCGTCTCGCTCGCCAGTCCCATGTCGGACAGCGGCAACTGGCGCGCCGAGGCCAGCAGCCGCAGCACGACGTCCTCGTGCCCATTGGCGGTCGGGATCGTCACGACGCGCAACTCGAGTTGCTGGTGCTTCATGAAGCGGCCGAAGGCGATCTTGCCGTCCTGCGGCTTGCGGCGCTCGGAGATGTCGAGGTCGCACATGATCTTCAGTCGCGCCACCAGTGCCGAGCGATAGGTGTGCGGCAGTTCGAGATAGGGCATCAGCAGCCCGTCGCGACGGAAGCGGATGCGCACCTTGTCCGTGCCGCCCGGGCACTCGACGTGGATGTCCGAGACACCCTGCTGCTGGGCCTCGACGATCATGGTGTTGATCAGCCGCACCAGCGAGTTGTCGGACTGCTCGATCGGCACCTCGGCGTCGCGGCCAGCGTCGAAGTTGTGCTGCTCGCTTTCCAGGCTGGCGAGCAGCTTGTCGGCGCTGTCGGTCTCGAAGTCGAGCGTCGGCGCGCGCAGCAGTTCCTGGTTCGGCTGGATCGGCTGGTAGCCCAGGCGCTGGTAGGCACGCTCGATCGCCGGCAGCAACGCGCTGCCGCGCGCCAGCACCGGCACCGCCCTGAGCTGCGCGCTGAACTCGATCTCGTCGAGCAGCGCGCGCGCCGTCGGGTCCTGCAGCGCCACCACCAGGCGGCCGCCGCGCAGCATCAGCGGCAGCGCCGGCAGGCGCCGTGCCACTTCCAGCGGCAGCCGCAGCACGGCCTCATGCTCGATCGGAAACGTCGCCGCGTCGACGACCGGGTAGCCCATCTTGCGCGCCAATGCCGTCTGCAGGTCGTTGCGGGTGACGCTGCCGTTGCGCACCAGCAGCTCGCCCAGCGGCACGTTGCGGTCGCGCGATTGCTGTTCGAGCGCGTCGGCGAGCTGCACCTCATCGATGAAGCCGAGCGTGACCAGCGCTTCGCCGATGCGCACCATCGGCATGCGCGCCTGCTGTTCGATCGCCTCGAGCAGTTGCTGCGGCGTGACGACCTGCTGCGTCAGCAGGATGTCGCCGAGCTTGCGCGAACGCAGTTGCTGCTGCTCGGCGGCCGCCTGCTCGACCGCGGTGGCGCTGACGGCGTGTTGTTCGACGAGCAGCTCACCGATGCGCGCGCCGATCTCGATCTCGGCCAGCCCGGCGCGCGGGTAGAAGCTGCGCAGCACGCGGCCGCCGGCGTCCAGCGGTGCAAAGACGAACAGTCCGGACGGCGTTTCGACGTGTCCGATCGTCTCGATGCGGGTCTCGCCGCCGCCGACATGGTGCAGCCGGCACTGACTGCGCGTGACGCTGTCGGCCAGCGCGTCATGTGCAGCGGCCGCCAGTGGCGCCAGCGGGCGCGTCAACGTCAGTCGTCGGAACTGCACCAGTTCCAGTGTCAACACCCCGCGTGCCGGCGGCATCAGCACGCGTGCCACACCTTGGTCCGGGTCGAAGCTGACGAGCCGACCTTTGGTCACCGTGCCGTTGCAGCTCTGCACCTCGCACGGCTCGGGGCCGATCTGGCGCGTCGGCGACGGATAGGTGGCGTACGGTGGCGTCGGCCATGCGAAGGGCTCGCTGTCGCACGCCGGCGGCACCGGCCTGGCGGGTTCGTCTCCGATCGGCAGGAGTGACAGTGGCTGTGACAGGTCGGACATCGATCTTCCTCGCGCGGCAGCAGGGCTGGGCTGCCCCAGGACGGCGCTGGACCGGCCCGTCGGCGGCGGCGATCCCGCACGGCCGCAGGCACAGCGACGACGGCTCCGATGCTAGGCACGCCGAACCCGTGCCATCGCGAGAAAAGCCGGACCCCGGAGTCCCAGATCGATGCGTCGCGGCTGGCGTGCGCGCCTGCCCAGCCGGCCCGGCCGGCGGCACTGCAGGCCGATGAACCGATGCGCAGCGCGGAGAATGTCGAACGCACGCGGGCGCCGGCGCCCACCTGCCCAGGCTCCGATCGCCGGTGACCCCGCTGCTCTTTGCCCCCGTGGTGCCAAGCGACTTCGACTTCACGATTTCACCGTTCGACTGCCTCGGCAGCGACGAGCGGCGTCTGGTGCGCGACAGCGTCGACGTCCAGCGCTTCGACGCCGGCCAGACGAT
Source organism: Burkholderiales bacterium (assembly GCA_037442725.1). Classification (GTDB taxonomy): domain Bacteria; phylum Pseudomonadota; class Gammaproteobacteria; order Burkholderiales; family Burkholderiaceae_C; genus Pseudaquabacterium. The sequence goes on from JBBIPS010000101.1 coordinate 3,463, forward strand.
GCTCGAATGCGGCGCGGCCCCGGGTCACCTGTTCATCGTCGCCAGCGGCAGCGTGCAGCAATGGAGCGCCGGCGAACGGATGGCCACGCACGGCCCGCACGCCAGCTTCGACGGCCGTGCGCTCTTCGCCGGCAGGGCCGGCAGCCGCTTCGTCGCCGCCGAGGCGGTACTGGCCTACCGGCTGCCCGTGGCGACGGTGCGCGCGCTCGTCGCGCGCAACGCGAGCTTCGGCGCGCTGTGGTTCGCCGACATCGCCGACAAGCTCGGCGCGCTCACCGATCGGCACAGCCCGCACGAGCTGCGGTCGCTGACGATGGCGCGCGTCGACCAGACGGTGCTGCGAACCGCACACGTCGTCGACGCGGCCACCGACATCGTTTCGGTGGCGCGCCTGTTCACCGCGCAACGCGCCAGCGAGGTCCTGGTGCGCGATGATGCCGTGCAGCCGCCTCGCGTCGGCATCTTCACCAGCGCCGACCTGCAACGCGCGATCCTGCAGCGCCGTGCGCTCGACCAATTGCCGGTGGGCGAACTGGCGAACTTCGGCCTGGCCACCGTGGCACCGTCGGCGCGACTGTTCGACGCCATGGCCCTGATGATCAGGCACCATGTGCAGCGGCTGGTGGTCGTGGACCGGCCCGGCGATGGGTCCGCCCCGGAGGGCATCGTCGGCATCCTCGGCCAGGTCGAACTGCTCGGGTTCCTCTCCAACCACTCGACCGTGATCGCGCGTCGGATCGGCGCCGCCATGGATCTGGGCGAGCTGCAGGCCGCCGCGCTGCAGATCACGCGTCTGATCGGCCTGTTGCACGGTGGCGGCACCAAGGTCGGGCTGATCGCCCGGCTGGTGCAGGAATTGAACGCCAAGTTGTTCGAGCGCGCCTGGCAGCTGATCGCGCCCGCCGAGCTGGTGGCGAACAGCTGCCTGTTCGTGATGGGCAGCGAGGGCCGCGGCGAGCAGCTCCTCAAGACCGACCAGGACAACGGCCTGGTGCTGCGCGACGGCTATGCGCCGCCGGCCGACCTGGACACCGTCTGCCGGCGCTTCTCGCAGGCGCTGGCCAGCTTCGGCTACCCCGAGTGCCCGGGCCGCATCATGGTCAGCAATGCCGAGTGGCGCCATGACGTGACCGAGTTCGGTCGCACGGTGCGGCGCTGGCTGCTGCTGCCCACGCCCGAGAGCCTGCTGGCGCTGGCGATCTTCCTCGACGCGCATGCGGTGGCGGGCGAGGCCGCATTGCTGGCGCAAGTGCGCGACGCGGCGCTCGCCTTGGCCACCGACGACGACGCACTGCTGGCGCGCTTTGCCGCGGCGGTCGTCGCATTCGACACCGACGCCGGCTGGCTGGCGCGGCTGCTGCGGCGAAGAGGTGCGGCGCCACGGCTTGACCTGAAGAAGGCCGGCATCTTTCCGATCGTGCACGGCGCGCGCAGCCTGGCACTGGCACACCGCATCCAGGGGGTCGGAACCACCGAACGCATCGAGGCCCTGGTGGCCGCCGGGGCCCTGAACGCCGAGCTGGGGGTCGACCTGATCGACAGCCTGCACTTCTTCATGGAGCTCAAGCTCAAGCTCGGCCTGGCCGCGCTGCCCGCCGGCGCCGCGCCCGACGCGGGTGTCGACCTGAACAGGCTCGGCAGCCTCGAGCGCGATCTGCTGCGCGACACGCTGGTCGTCGTCAAGCGGTTCAAGGCGCTGCTGAGGTTGCGCTTCCATCTCGACGCGCTGTAGCTGCACGTGCTGACCCGCGCGGCGCGATTCACGTGCTGACCCGCGCGGCGCGATGCACGTGCTGACCCGCGCGGCGCGATGCACGTGCTGACCGGCGCGGCGCGCTGCACGTGTTGTGTCAGGCTGTGTTGGTTTGGCGTCAGAGCCTGGTCAGTGGCATGCCCGAGCATTCGCGCCGCGCACTTCCCGTGCGTTCACAGGAGACCGAGGCATGGAAACCGATTTGGCGGACAGGATCGCGCGCCTTCCCAAGTACCAGGAACTCAAGCACAAACGTGCCCGCCTGGGCTGGACCCTGACGCTGGCAATGATGGTCGTCTACTACGGCTTCATCCTGCTGGTGGCGTACGACAAGCCCTTCCTGGCCACCAGGATCGGCGCCGGCGTGACGACGGTCGGCCTGCCGATCGGCCTGGGCGTCATCATCTTCACGATCATCGTCACGGCGGTCTACGTGCGTCGAGCCAACGGCGAGTTCGACGACCTGTCGGCGCAGATCGTCAAGGAGGCGCTCAAGTGATCCATCGCGCCGCACAACACAAGGGCGCGCTGGCGCTCATCGGGTTGATGGCAGTCTCGGCCGGCGCGCTGGCTGCCGGCGCCGACCTCGGCCAGGCGCAGAAGCAGGCGACGAACTGGACCGCCATCAGCATGTTTGGCGCGTTCGTCGTCTTCACGCTGTTCATCACCAAGTGGGCCGCCTCGCGCACCAAGACCATCGGCGACTTCTATGCCGCCGGCGGCGGCATCACCGGTTTCCAGAACGGCCTGGCGATCGCCGGCGACTACATGTCGGCGGCGTCGTTCCTGGGCATTTCCGGCCTGGTGTTCGCGAACGGCTTCGACGGGCTGATCTTCTCGATCGGCTGGCTCGTCGGCTGGCCGATCATCACGTTCCTGATGGCCGAGCGGCTGCGCAACCTGGGCAAGTTCACGTTTGCCGACGTCGCCGGCTATCGTTTCGGCCAGACTCCGATCCGCATCTTCGCAGCCGCGGGCTCGTTGGTGGTCGTGGCCTTCTACATGATCGCGCAGATGGTCGGCGCCGGGCAGCTCATCAAGCTGCTGTTCGGCCTGGACTATCTCTATGCCGAAATCCTGGTCGGCTCGATCATGATGATGTATGTGCTGTTCGGCGGCATGATGGCCACCACCTGGGTGCAGATCATCAAGGCCTGCATGCTGCTGTTCGGCGCCACCTTTATGGCCGGCGCGGTGCTGTTCCAGTTCGGCTTTTCGCCCGAGGCGATGTTCTCCAAGGCCGTCGAGGTGCATAAGCAGCATGACTCCATCATGTCTCCGGGTGGGCTGATCAAGGATCCGATTTCGGCGATCTCGGTCGGCATGGCGCTGATGTTCGGCACCGCCGGGCTGCCGCACATCCTGATGCGCTTCTTTACGGTCCCCAACGCCAAGGAAGCGCGCAAGTCGGTCGGCTGGGCCACGACCTGGATCGGCTACTTCTACATCCTGACCTTCATCATCGGCTTCGGCGCGATCACCAACCTGATCCCGAACCCGTTCGACTACTTCGTTAGCGGCGACGTCAACAAGGGCCTGGTCGGCGGCGGCAACATGGCGGCGGTGCACCTGGCACGCGCGGTCGGCGGCAACCCGTTCATGGGCTTCATCTCGGCGGTGGCGTTCGCGACCATCCTCGCGGTGGTGTCCGGTCTGACGCTGTCGGGTGCCTCGGCGGTGTCGCACGACCTGTACGCCTCGGTGTTCAGGAAGGGCCACGCCAGCTCCTCCGACGAGCTGCGCGTCTCGAAGATGACCACCGTCGCGCTCGGCATCGTCGCCGTCGTGCTCGGCATCGCGTTCGAGAAGGAGAACGTCGCCTACATGGTGATGCTGGCCTTCGTGATCGCCGCCTCGGCCAACTTCCCGGTGCTGTTCATGTCGGTGCTGTGGAAGGACTGCACCACCAAGGGTGCCGTCACCGGCGGCTTCGTCGGGCTGGTGCTGGCGGTGGTGCTCACCATCGGCTCGGCCAGTGTGTGGGAGGCGGTGATGCACAACCCGAAGGGGTCGGCCTGGTTCCCGTACAACTCGGCAGCGTTGTTCTCGATGACAGCGGCGTTCTTCACGATCTGGCTGGTGTCGATCCTCGACCGCAGCGCGCGTGCCGCGACCGACCGCGCCGGTTTCCCGGCCCAGCAGGTGCGCTCCGAGACCGGCATCGGCGCGCACGGCGCCAGCGGCCACTGAAAGACCACTGAACTGCGGCTGATGGCCGCCACCGGCGGCGCAGGGCGTGATACCCCGACCTGAGCCGCGACGGGACTGCAGGCAGATTTGCCAGCAGTCCCGTTTGTTTTTTCGGTTGCCGTTGCATTGATGCCTACGCTGGGTCAGCGCTGGTCCCGCGCCGTGCGCATGGCGTGACCGTGCGCTAACGACGGACCGGCGGCGGACGGCGTGACATCGGGCGTGTCACGTTGACCACTGCAATGCCTTCGCCGCTGCGCGGCGGCCGCGCATCGTCACAGCCGGCGCAGCCAGCGCAACCAGGGGCAGCACCGTCGACGGCGCGGCGCATCGGCGCCCAGTTTGTCAGCAGCCGGATATGCCGCAGGCGCGACGCCAATGCGCGCCGCGCTGCAGCAGGCATCAGCGTCCAGGCCACGTAGACGAAGCTGGCCCCCACCAGTGGCGCCACGATCAGGATCTGTACATCGACCATGCGCTCAGCCTCCCAACCACAATGTGGTGCGGTAGGTGATGAAGGCCGCCGCGTAGGCGAGTGCGAACAGGTAGACCGCCATCGCCAGCGGGTAGCGCAACGAGTTGGTCTCGCGCCTGACTGCAGCCAGCGTCGAAATGCACTGCGGCGCGAACACGTACCAGGCGAGCAGCGACAACGCGGTGGCGAGCGACCAGTCGCGCGCCAGCACCGGCGCCAGGCTCTGCGCCACCTGGTCACTCGCGGCGGAGAGTGAGTAGACGGTGCCGAGCGCGCCCACCGCCACCTCGCGCGCAGCCATGCCAGGCACCAGCGCGATCGAGATCTGCCAGTTGAAGCCGATCGGCGCGAAGACATGCTGCAGCCCGTGTCCGAGCATGCCGGCAAAGCTGTGCTGGATGGCACTGCCGGGGTCGACGACGGTGCCCGCCGGCGGCGCCGGATAGGTCGACAGGAACCACAGCACCACCGTCAGCGCAAAGATGATCGTGCCGACCCGACGCAGGAAGATGCGCGCGCGCTCCCACAACCCGAGCGCCAGGTTGCGCAGCCCCGGCCAGCGGTAGGGCGGCAGCTCCAGCATCAGCGGCTGGTAGCGGCTCTTGTGCCAGAGTCGCTTGAAAATCCAGGCCACGCCGAGCGCCGCGACGACGCCGGCCACGTACAGCACGAACAGTGTCAGGCCGCGCAGGTTGAAGGGCCCGACGGCACGATCCGGCACGAAGGCGCCGATCAGCAACGCATAGATCGGCAACCGGGCCGAGCAGGTCATCAGCGGCGCAACCATGATGGTGGCGAGCCGGTCGCGCCAGTGGGCGATCGTGCGCGTGGCCATGATGCCGGGCACCGCGCACGCGAAGCTCGACAGCAGCGGGATGAAGGCGCGCCCGGACAGCCCCACCTTGCCCATCACGGTGTCGAGCAGGAACGCCGCGCGTGGCAGGTAGCCCGAGTCCTCCAGCGCCAGGATGAGGGCGAACAGGATCAGGATCTGCGGCAGGAACACCAGCACGCTGCCGGCGCCGGCGATGGCACCGTCGACGAGCAGGCTGCGCAACGGCCCGGGGGCCATGTGCAGCGTGGTCCAGCCGCCGAGCGCGCTCATGCCGTTGCGGATCAACGCCATCGGCGCCTCGGCCCACGAGAAGACGGCCTGGAAGACGACGAACAGCAACACGGCCAGGATCGCCAACCCCCACACCGGGTGCAGTACCCAGGCGTCGACTCGCAGCTGGAAACGTCGGCCCTGCAATGCCAGCGGCGCCGCAGACGCGAGGATGCGGTGCACCTCGCGCTGCAACTCGGCTGGTGTCGGTCGGCTGGGCGCGGCTGGCGCGCCCGCCGCCGCGCCGGACGTCCGCGTC
>JBBIPS010000102.1:0-9151 GCA_037442725.1 Burkholderiales bacterium
TCCGCATGCGCCTGCAGCGCCGCGGCAAGGCGGTCGCCACCGTGCGCAATGCCGGCTGCCCCGCTGGCCGCCTCGGTGCGAGCCTGGTCCGACGCCGCGCCGCGAGCTGCGGCGGATGGCGCGGCAGGGGTTGTGGCGGCTGTCATCGCGGTCGGCGTGGGCAGCGTCTGCGCGCCGTCTTCAGGCCCACAGCACCGGGCCCCGGCCCGCGTACCACTGGTCGAGCAACGGCGCCACCGTCGCCTCGATGCGGCTGCGCTTGATCTTCATCGTCGGCGTCAGGCAGCCGTTCTCGATCGCCCACGCCTCGCGCGCCACCACCAACATGCGCAGCCGCTCATGTTCGGCCAGCCGCCGGTTCACGTCGCCCAGCAACCGGCCGAGCTCGGCCTCTACGTTCGACCGCACCGCGGGGTCGCCGAGCTGGCCGCGCAGCGCCTCGGCGAGCACCACGATCGCATACGCGGCGCTCTGGCCGACGCCCGAGACCATCGACAACTCGACCATCGGGTGCGCGTTGAGTTCGTTCTCGATCGGCGCCGGCGCCACGTACTTGCCCTTGGCGGTCTTGAACAGCTCCTTGACCCGGCCGGTGATCCTGAGCAGGCCATCGGCGCGCCGTTCGCCGAGGTCACCGGTGCGGAAGAAGCCGTCGTCGGTGAAGCTCTCGGCGTCCAGGTCAGGGCGCTTGTAATAGCCGCTCAACTGCCCGGGCGACTTGATCAGGATCTCGCCTTCATCGCTGATGCGGACCTGCACGCCGGCCAGCGGCACACCGACGTAGCCCGGCGCATGCAGCGCCTCGGTCGAGTTGTGCGAGTAGGCGAAGTCCTCGGTCATGCCATAGCCTTCGATCAGGTTCAGGCCCAGCCGCCGGTACCAGGCGATCAGCTCGGCCGGGATAGGTGCCGAGCCGCTGCCGGCCAGCCGCACCTGGTCGAGACCGAGGCCGGCGAGCACCTTGCGTGCGACGATGCGGCCCAGGACCGGAATTCGCAGCAGGCGGTCGAGCCTGGCTGCCGGCAGCTTCGAGAAGACCCCTTGCTGGAACTTGAGCCACAGCCGCGGCACCGAGATGAAGGTGGTGGGGCGCGCGCGCTGCAGGTCGGCCAGGAAGGTGTCGAGCGACTCGGCGAAGAACAGGTGCGTGCGGCCGTCGACGAACGACGCACATTCGACCCACGCGCGCTCGAAGCTGTGCGCCAGCGGCAGGTACGACAGGACGCGATTGTCGACCCCGCGGCCCAGGCGCCGCTGGGTGTCGGCGACGATGCCCTCGCTGGCGCGCGTGACGGCCTCGAAGCCGAGCATCACGCCTTTGGGCTGCCCGGTCGAGCCCGAGGTGTAGATCAGCATCGCCAGGTCTGTGCCCGCACGCGTGGGGCGCCCGGCGAGCGGCTCGGTGCGCGCGACGATCGCGTCCCAGGTCTCGAACGCGGTGCGCGGCGCCAACGGCAACGCGATGCACGGCAGGCCGCTCGGAATCCCCGGTGCCTGCTGCTCCCAGGTGTCGAGCTTGCCGACGAACAGCAGGCTGGCCTCGCTGTGCTCGAGGACGAAGCGCACGTTGTCGGCGGTCTCGGTCGGGAAGATCGCCACCGTGGTGCCGCCGGCCATCCAGATCGCCAGCTCGGCCATGAAGAAGTGCGCGCAGTTCTTCGACAGGATCGCGATGCGCGCGCCGGGCGCGAAGCCGCGGCCCTTCAGGTGGGCCGCCATGCGCCGCGCCTGGTCGAGCGTCTGGGCCCATGCGTAGTCGATCACCTTGCCGCCGCCGACCGGCTGGGTCAGGTAGACAGCGTCGGCCCGCGCAGCCTCATGCTCGTAGACGTAGTCGAGGATCAGCTTCGGTGCGGCCATGGTTCGTCCTGCATTGCGCCGGGTTGGCATCCGATCGGTCCGCAGCAGGTTAGCCGACGCCGGACCCGCGCCGCAAGCGGGGATACCAGCGCTGCGCGCATTGCCGCGGTCGTGCTCGAGCGCCGGCAGCGCGCCGGGTCGAGTCGCGGCCAGGAGCCTGTCGGGTCTTGCGCAGCGGCACGACCCACCGCCGCACAGGCCCGCACGCCGCTGCGGCGCTCAGATGCAGCAAGGGCCAACCTGGCAGGCTGGCCCTTGCTCATCGAGCGGGGTGTGGGCCGGGACTGCCCGGCGCACACCCCGGTGAACGGGTCACGGCAGCTTGACGGCCTGGATGTCGGCCTTGACGCCGAATCCGAGCGTGCGCACGAAGCCGACGAAGTGGCCGCGCGTCGTGATGTTGTCGTCGTGCACCGCGAAGCCGACGTTGTAGACGCTGCCGGCCTTGAACGACTTGTCGTCGGCGTTGGCCAGGCCGAGCGGGCGCGTCACCACGACGGTCCAGTGGCCGTCCTTCCATTCGCTCGTCGCGTGGTTGTCGGCCGCCGAGCCCTTGGCGTCCTCACGGCTGGTGACGTAGTCGGGGATCATGTCGCCCTCCTTCCAGCCGGCGTTGGGGTCGAACGGCACCGCGTTCTTCTCGCGGATCAGGAAGTGCTCGCCCTTGCGCAACTGGTCGGCGGTGATCGACTTGTAGCCGACCTTGCTCGCGTCCCACATGAACCTGGGTTGGTGCGTCTTCGGATCGGCGTTGCTGCTGAACGGATCCTTGCCGGCATCGGCCAGGCGCCACTCGAGCACGTAGCCATCGTCGGTCATGCCGACCGGGTTGCTGCGATGCGCGCGCCACTGGATCAGGTCGACGTAGCCACCGGCGGCCTTGATCTTGGCGATCTCCTCGACCGTCTTGCCGGTCTTCCAGTCCTTCGGGTCATTGCGGCTCGCCGGCAGGTACTTGCGCACGTCGTTCTTCTTGATCGCCTGCAGCAACGCGTTGGCGGCCACCTCGTCCTTGGTGAACTGCCTGGGCATGTCGCGCTCGCCGTCGTGGCACGTCAGCCAGCAACCCTGCTGGGCGAAGCCGGGCACCTTGCCGTCGTCGATCATCATCGTCATGCGGTCTTCGTAGATGCCGGGCTGCTTGCCCTCCTGCACCACCTTGTCGAGCTTGGGGTAGCCGTAGACGTGCCACTCCTTGCCGTCGAAGCGCAGGTACTGGTGCTCGGTACCGGGGAACGGGTTGTGGGTCTTCCACTGGTAGCGCAGGTAGGCGTTCTTGTCGTCGAAGGCGGCCTGCACCTTCAGGTCGACAAAGCCGTTCTTGCCCGCCACCGGCGTCGGCTCGAGGCGGTTGGCCTTGACCAGCTTGTTGCCGATGTCGTGCTCGCCACCCTCCTCGTCGTGGCAGGAGACGCAGGCGGCGCCGCTCTCGACCTTGCGCGCCGCGCCTTCGTGCGCCGGGCTGCGCACCCACTCGTACGACGACTGCCCCGGGTAGAACAGCGGCACGGTGACCGTCGGGATCGCCGACCAGTCGATCTTGGCCGGGTCCGCTGCCATCGCGAAGCCCGCTGCCAGCAGCGCCGGAATCAGCAGCAATCGATGCGAATGTCTGAAGTTCTTCATGGTGTCCTCGAGGGTGGTTGATCAGTACCTGGCGCGGCACGCGACGGTACGGATCGTCGTAGCCGTCCGGCTCGCACCAGGATGCCGCGATGCTGCGCCGCGCCATCGGTCGACGTATTGACCTGACGCAAGACTGGGTGACCGATCAGCGCGTCGCGGCCGCACGCCAAACCGCGCCCGGGCCGGGGTCAGGTCCGAACCCCACCTGCGTCGGCGCCCGCAGCTCAATCCCGCGCCGACGATCGGACGGTGGGGCGCCGGTCGACGAGTCCGGCGTCGCGCGCGCGCAACTGGCCACAGCCGCCGTCGACATCCTGCGCGGCCGAATGGCGCAGCTTGGTCAACACGCCGCGCCGGTGCAGCGAGCGTGCGATCGCCGCGGCGCGCTGCCACGGCGGGCGGTCGAACGCCAACCCGTCGACCCGGTTGTACGGAATCATGTTGAGCACCGCGTACCTGCCGGCAAGCAGGCGCACGATGCCGTCGAGCTCGTCGTCGCCGTCGTTGATGCCCTCGAGCAGCGTCCACTGGACCTGCATCGGATAACCCGTCGCACGCGCATACTCGTCGCCGAGATGCACGAGCTCGGCGGGGTCGATGCGCGGTGCGCGCGGCATCAGCTCGGCGCGCAACGCGGCCCGCGTCGTATGCAGCGACAGCGCCAGCGCCGGCTTGACGACACCCAGCCCCAGCCGCTCGAAGACGCGGCGGTCGCCGACCGTCGAGAACACCAGGTTCTTGTGGCCGATCGCGCCGACGGTTCCGAGCAGCTCGATTGCCTCGAGCACGTTGTCGAGGTTGTGCGCCGGCTCGCCCATGCCCATGAACACCACCTTCTTCACCGCTCGCCGGGTGCGCGCCAGCGCGACCTGCGCGACGATCTCGGCGCTGCCGAGCTGGCGCGCCAGCCCGCCGCGGCCGGTCATGCAGAAGACGCAGCCCACCGCACAGCCGACCTGCGTCGACACGCACAGCCCGCCGCGCGGCAACAGCACGCTCTCGACCGTCTGGCCGTCGCCGAGCTCGACGAGCAGCCGCGCCGACCCGTCATCGCCCGGATGCTGCGAGCGCAGCCGCGCCAGCGCAGCCAGTTCGGCCGTCAACGCCGGCAGCGCCTCCCGCAGTGCGAGCGGAAGGAAGTCCTCGGGACGGCGCCGCCCGCTGTCGTGCGGCAGCGCCTGTGCCCACAGCCGCAGCACGTGCTGCTCGTGGCCGGGCCTGGCACCGAGGGCACGCAGGTGCTGGCGGATGTCTTCGATGCGCATGAGATGCGTGGCCTGGCAATCGCATGACCGGAGCGGGATTGCGCCGAGGCACGAGTGTAGGCAACCGCCGCGGCAGCCTGCGGGCCGCCGCAACCGCCGCCGGCCGCGGCTAGCCCACCGGCAGTGCCGTCTCGTACTTCAGCTCGCGCAGCACCACGTTGCTGCGCACGCTGGCCACGCCGGGGACGGTGAAGATGTTGGTCTGCCGGAACGGGTCGCAGGCCTTCATGTCGGGGGCCACGCCCTCGATCACGCAGTCGGCCGCGCCGGTGATGGCCTGGCACTCGATGATCTCGGTCCGACGCCCGACCATGCGTTCGAACTCCTGCACCGCGCCCTCGCTGTGCCGGACCAGCGACACATGGGCCAGCACGCAGATCGACAGGCCGAGCTTCTCGCGGTCGGCCAGCGCGACGTGGCGGCGGATCACACCGGATTGCTCGAGCTCCTTGACGCGGCGCCACACCGGCGTGGCGGACAGCCCGACGCTCGCGGCCGGTTGCCGGGTGCCGAGCCGGCCATCGGCCTGCAGCGCCGCGAGAAACATCCGCGACGCCCGATCGAATCGCCCGGTCTGCATATCACCGCCTTTCGAGTGGAATTCCCTCATCGGGTGCTGCGATCAGAGTCGATACGGACACACACTCTCGGCCGTTGAGCCAAGAATCGTGCGCAACCCGGCCCGGAGTCCGCCATGCCCGATCCCGCCCTCGCATCGACACCCGCAACCGCCCCCGCGCTGCGCGACTATCAGCTCGCCGACAACCTCTCGGCCGCTTCGGGCGCCGTCTTCCTCAGCGGCACGCAGGCGCTGGTGCGGCTGCTGCTGATGCAGCGTGCGCTCGACGCCCGCGCCGGGCTCGACACCGCCGGCTTCGTCTCGGGCTACCGTGGCAGCCCGCTCGGCATGGTCGACCAGCAACTCTGGAAGGCCGGCAAGCAGCTCGACGCGGCGGGCGTGAACTTCATGCCTGCGATCAACGAGGACCTGGCCGCCACCGCCTGCCTGGGCGTGCAGCGCGTCGCGCTCGACCCCAGGCGCACGGTCGACGGCGTGTTTGCGATGTGGTACGGCAAGGGCCCCGGGGTCGACCGCTCGGGCGACGCGATCAAGCACGGCAACGCCTACGGCACCTCTGCCCTGGGCGGCGTGCTGCTGGTCTGCGGCGACGACCACGGCTGCGTCTCGTCGAGCATGCCGCACCAGAGCGACCTGGCGCTGCAGGCCTGGAGCGTGCCGCTGCTGCACCCGGCCAACGTCGCCGAATACCTCGAGTTCGGCCTCTATGGCTGGGCGCTGTCGCGCTACTCGGGCGCCTGGGTCGGCTTCAAGGCGATCAGCGAAGTGGTCGAGTCAGGCATGACGGTGGACCTGGACGCGGTGCCGATCGACTTCGAACTGCCGGTCGAGCCGCCGGCGTCGGAGCTGCACATCCGCGCCGTCGACCTGCCGTCGCTCGAGATCGAGACGCGGCTGGCGCGCAAGCTCGACGCGGTGCGCGCCTTTGCCCGCGTCAACAGCGTCGACAAGCACATCGTCACGAGCCCGAGCGCGACGCTGGGCATCGTCACCGTGGGCAAGGCGCACTTCGACTTCATGGAGGTGCTGCGCCGGCTCGACCTCGACCCCAATGCGCTGGCCGCCGCGGGCGTGCGCGTCTACAAGGTCGGCCTCGTCTTCCCGCTCGAGCCGACGCGGCTGGTCGAGTTCGCGCGCGGACTGACCGACCTGCTGGTAATCGAGGAGAAGGCGCCGGTGGTCGAGCGCCAGATCAAGGAACTGCTCTACCCCTTGCCCGACAGCCAGCGCCCGCGCGTCGTCGGCAAGACCGACGAGACCGGCCGGCCGGTGCTCAACGCCGACGGCGAGCTGCGTCCGTCGCGCATCATGAACACCGTGGCCGACTGGCTGGCACGGCTGAACCCGGCGCTCGACAGGCGCCACCGCGTCGTCGACTTCCTGACTCCGGCACTGCTGCACAACGACGCTGACAGCGTGAAGCGCCAGCCCTACTTCTGCTCGGGCTGCCCGCACAACACGTCGACGCGCGTGCCCGACGGGTCGCACGCGCTGGCCGGCATCGGCTGCCACTTCATGGCGAGCTGGATGGACCGCGGCACCGCGGGGCTGATCCAGATGGGCGCCGAGGGCGTCGACTGGGTCGCGCAATCGCGCTTCTCGACCGAACGCCATGTGTTCCAGAACCTGGGCGACGGCACCTACTGCCACTCGGGTTACCTGGCGATCCGCCAGGCCGTCGCCGCTGGCGCGACGATCACCTACAAGATTCTCTACAACGACGCCGTCGCGATGACCGGCGGCCAGCCGGTGGACGGTCACATCGGCGTGGCGCAGATCGCACGCCAGATCGAGGCCGAGGGCGTGCGGCGGCTCGCCGTCGTCAGCGACGACATCGCCAGGTACGCCGCTGACCGCGGCCGGTTTCCACCCGGCACGACCTTCCACGACCGCCACGCGCTCGACGCGGTGCAGCGCGAGCTGCGCGAAGTCGAAGGCGTGACCGCGCTGATCTTCGAGCAGACCTGTGCGGCCGAGAAACGCCGGCGGCGCAAGAAGGGCGAGCTGGCCGCGGCACCCAAACGCATCTTCATCAACCAGGCCGTCTGCGAGGGCTGCGGCGATTGCGGCCAGGCCAGCAACTGCCTGTCGGTGATCCCGGTCGAGACCGACTGGGGCCGCAAGCGGCAGATCGAACAGACCTCGTGCAACCAGGACTTCTCGTGCGTCGACGGCTTCTGCCCGAGCTTCGTGTCGGTGCACGGCGCGAAGCCGAGGACGCACGTCGGCGCCGACATCAGCGCCGACGACCTGGCGCGCGAGGTCGCTGCGCTGCCCGCGCCGCCGGCGTGGCACTGGACGGGACCGTTCGACCTGCTCGTCACCGGAGTCGGCGGCACCGGCGTCGTCACGGTGGGCGCGCTGGTGGCGATGGCCGCGCACCTCGAAGGCAAGCAGGCGTCGGTGCTCGACTTCATGGGCTTCGCGCAGAAGGGCGGTGCGGTGCTCAGCTTCGTGCGCCTGGCCGAGAGCGCCGACCAGCTCAACCAGGTGCGCATCGACACCCAGCAGGCCGACGCTGTCCTGGCCTGCGACCTGGTCGTCGGCGCCTCAGCCGAGGCGCTGGGCACCGTCAAGCCGGGGCGCACCGTGGTGCTGGCCAACACGCACGAGCTGCCCACCGCCGACTTCGTGCGCCGGCCCGACGCCGAGCTGCACGCCGACGCGCTGCTGGCCAAGCTGCGCTTCGCGGTCGGCGCGCCCGAGCTGCTGGCGACGATCGACGCGCAGGCGATCGCGCAGGCCATGCTGGGCGACACGCTGCCGAGCAACATCGTGATGCTGGGCGCCTGCTGGCAGCGCGGGCTGGTGCCGTTGGGCCAGGCCGCATTGCTGCGCGCGATGGCGTTGAACGGCGTCGCGGTGCAGGGCAACCAGCTTGCGTTCACGCTCGGCCGGCTCGCCATCGCCGCGCCCGCCGCGCTGGGTCGGCTGGCCGGCGGCCGCACGCAGCCGCAACGCATCGACGCGGACCGGCTCGACGGCGACGACGGCCTGATCGAACGCCGCGTCGCCTTCCTCACCGCGTACCAGGATGTCGCGTACGCCGAACGTTATCGGCAACGCGTCGAGCGCGTGCGAGCGGCCGAGTCGGCGCTCGGCGCGGCGGGCCGTGCGCTGCGCCTGACCCGTGCGGTGGCGCGCAGCTACGCCAGGCTGCTGGCGATCAAGGACGAGTACGAGGTCGCGCGGCTGTACACCGACGGCGCTTTCGAGGCTGCACTGGCCGCGCAGTTCGAACATTGGGATCGCCTCAGCTTCCACCTCGCGCCGCCGTGGCTTGCCAGGCCCGGCGCCGAGGGTCGCGCACGCAAGGTCGAGTGGGGCGCGTGGACCCTGAAGGCGATGAAATGGCTGGCGCACGGCAAGCGCCTGCGCGGCGGCGTGCTCGATGTCTTCGGCCGCAGCGCCGAGCGCCGGCTCGAGCGCCAACTGATCGCCGATTACGAGTCGCTGCTCGACCGGCTGCTGGCCGGCCTGCGCGCCGACAAGCTCGACCTGGCGGTCCAGCTCGCGCGCCTGCCCGAAACCATCCGCGGCTTCGGCCACGTCAAGCTCGCCAGCGTGGTCACGGTGCGCGCACAGTGGCAGGCGCTGCTCGATCGCTTCGACGGCCTCGCTGCGCAACCGCCGCAGCCACCCGTGGCGCCTGGCTCGCGGCGCAACGGCGCCGCGAGCCAGGCGCCAGGGCAACCTGACCGCAAGGCGAACTCGATCCAGTGAGAACGCGCTCGACACGCGAGCCGTCGCGACGGGTGCCGCGTCCGCAGCGCGATCTTCGCGCGGGCGGCACGCGCCCGGACGCGGCGGCGACGAGCGA
>JBBIPS010000103.1:0-9123 GCA_037442725.1 Burkholderiales bacterium
AACCCACCAAAGTCCGTCGGACTTCGGGCTCTTAGCTCAGTTGGTAGAGCAGCGGACTCTTAATCCGTTGGTCGAGTGTTCGAGTCACTCAGGGCCCACCAACATCTCAGACCACTGGCCAATGACTCACGCGGTGAGTCCTGCGCGCAGCATCCGCAGTGCGACGAGGTAGGACGCCGCGTGCCAGTTCTGCCCGGCCATGCCCATCGGTGCCAGCGTCCGGCCGTGGAACCATTCGATGAAGCGCCAGCCGTCGAGCGCGTTGGTGCGCGTCAGAGCTTCGAGTTCGCGCCGGGCTTCGTCGCGCCGACCCACATGGGCCAGGGCTATCACCTCGAAGCAGGCGACGACGTCGTGGCCGTCGGCGAAGCAATCGGTCTCGACGACGACGCTGTCGCCGACGATGCGCCTGATCGGAAAGCGCCCGCCGTCCACTGCGGGCTGGAGGTTCCCGACCACGACGCGGATGCGGCCATCGCGCTGGCAGATGGGTTGGATTGCGCCGGTATTGGTCATGACGGCACCGGCTCCAGGATCAGGATGCCCAGCGGCGGCAGGCGCAGGTTGAGCGACTGGAAGCGGCCGTGCGAGGCCACCGGCACCGCGTTCACCGCGCCCAGGTTGCCGACGCCGCTGCCGCCGTACAGCGAGGCGTCGCTGTTGAGGAGCTCGCGCCACAGGCCGGGCAGCGGCACGCCGACCAGCACGTTGTCGCGCGGCACCGGTGTGAAGTGCGAGACGATGAGCAGCGGCGGCCCGTTGCGCGGCTTGCGCAGGTACGCCAGCACGCAGCGCTCGGCGTCTTCGCCGTCGATCCACTCGAAGCCTTGCGGCTCGAAGTCGATTTCGTAGAGCGCACGACGGCTGCGGTACAGCGCGTTCAGATCCTCGACCCAGCGCTGCAGGCCGCGGTGCGCGTCGTGCGACAGCGCCGACCAGTCCAGCTCGGCCTCGTGCGACCACTCGGGACGCTGCCCGAACTCGCCGCCCATGAACAGCAACTTCTTGCCGGGGTGGGTCCACATGTGACCCAGCAGCAGGCGCAGGTTGGCGAACTGCTGCCAGGCGTCGCCCGGCATCTTGCTGATCAGCGAGCCCTTGCCGTAGACCACCTCGTCGTGCGACAGCGGCAGCATGAAGTTCTCGTTGAAGGCATAGACCATCGAGAAGGTCAGCTTGTCGTGGTGCCAGCGCCGGTACAGCGGGTCCTCGTGCATGTACTGCAGCGTGTCGTGCATCCAGCCCATGTTCCATTTCATGCCGAAGCCCAGGCCCCCGCCGTCGGTCGGCCGCGACACCTGCGGCCACGCCGTCGACTCCTCGGCGATGACCTGTACGTCGGGATACTCGGCGTACACGGTGCGATTGAGCTGCTGCAGGAAGCTGATCGCCTCGAGGTTCTCGCGGCCACCGTCGCGGTTGGGGATCCACTCGCCGCGCGCGCGCGCGTAGTCCAGGTACAGCATCGATGCCACCGCGTCGACACGCAGCGCGTCGACGTGGTACTCGTCGAGCCAGAACATCGCGCTGGACAGCAGGAAGGCCCGCACCTCGTTGCGTCCGTAGTTGAAGACCGCAGAGTTCCACTCGGGGTGGAAACCCTGGCGCGGATCGGCGTGCTCGTACAGGCAGCTGCCGTCGAATCGCGCCAGGCCGTGCGCATCGGTCGGAAAGTGCGACGGCACCCAGTCGAGGACCACGCCTATGCCGGCACGGTGCAGCGTCTCGACCAGGAACTTGAAGTCCTCCGGCGTGCCGTAGCGCGCGGTCGGCGCAAAGTAGCCGGTGGTCTGGTAGCCCCAGGAGCCGTAGAACGGATGCTCGGTGATCGGCATCAGCTCGACATGCGTGAAGCCCATGCGCTGCACATAGTCGGCCAGCAGCAACGCAGCGCTGCGGTAGCCGAGCAGCGCGCCGCCTTCGCCACGGCGCCACGAGCCGAGGTGCACCTCGTACACCGACCACGGCGCGTCCAGCGCGTTGCGGCCCGCACGCTCGGCCATCCACGCGGCGTCGTCCCAGGCATGGCCGTCGGCCGGCCACACGACCGAGGCGGTGGCCGGCGCCGGCTCGGCGCGGCGCGCGAACGGGTCGGCCTTGTCCAGCACGGCGCCGTCCTGCGTGCGGATCGCGTACTTGTAGCGCTGGCCGCGCTGCACGCCGGCGATGTCGGCCTCCCAGATGCCCGAGCCGTCCCGGCGCGTCTGCGCGGGGTGTGCGTCGGCGCGCCAGCCGTTGAAGTCGCCGATCACCGACACCGCCGCTGCGTTGGGCGCCCACACTGCGAAGCGCGTGCTGCCGTTGCCTGACACACAGCCGAGCTTGCGGTACAGGCGCGCATGCGTGCCCTCGCGCAGCAGGTGGATGTCCGGCTCGCCAAGACCCGGATGCGCCATCGCGTGGTCGATCCTCGCGGCGTCACTGCCCGGACTCATCGCGCGTTGCGGCGCGCGAGCTCGCGTCGATCGGTCGAGTCCGCAACTGCTTGCCGGCGCGTCCGTGATTGCAGTTCATCGAGCAGTTCGCGCAGCATCGATACATTATCGGGCGCGCTGCGCCGGGTCCTCGCGCGCTGCGTCATCGATCGGGTCGAAGTCACAAGGGGCAGCGGCGACTTCGGCCGTGCCGCCGCGGGACGGACAGGCGAATCCCCACGGTCAGCGCGTGGCCTCGACCGCCCGGCGACACGTGGCCTCGCGATCGTGGCGTTCAACGAGCGCTGTCTTCGCTAGCCCGCGTTGAAACCGAGCCCGGTTCGTCGCCATTGCGCGCCTCGCTGATCGATGCGCGCAGCTTGCGTACTCACCGGCTCGAAGAGCGAGCTTGCCAAGGCTTCTCGTCGATCAGTGGGTCGGTTACCTGCGCGCTCGAGTCACTCCTCGCCCGGCAAGGACACCTGCAAGAGCAACGGTGTGCGGCGGGCAGGACCGCGGCAGCGCCTGCGACTCCGACACCGCTGCCGGCCCGGCGATCGATCCGGTTCGTCGAGGTCGACGGCAGCCGCGTGGCGGCAGGTTGGCGAGGCCTCCATGTCGCGCAGCCGGCCGCATGACAGCGCCCGGCGCGCGCGTCGTGGCCTCACTTGGGCGCCAGCCGGATCGCACCGTCCAGGCGGATCACTTCGCCGTTGAGCATGTCGTTGTCGATGATGCTCTTGACCAGCTTGGCGTAGTCGGCCGGCGTGCCCAGGCGCGACGGGAAGGGCACGCTCGCGGCCAGCGCGTCCTGCACGGCCTGCGGCATCGTGAACAGCATCGGCGTGCCGAAGATGCCCGGGGCGATGGTCATCACCCGGATGCCGTTGCGCGCCAGGTCGCGTGCGATCGGCAGCGTCATGCCGACGACGCCGCCCTTGCTGGCGGCGTATGCGGCCTGGCCGATCTGGCCGTCGTAGGCGGCCACGCTCGCGGTATTGACGATCACGCCGCGCTCACCGGTGGGCTCGGGCGCGTTGGCACACATCGCCTCGGCGGCCAGCCGGATCATGTTGAAGGTGCCGATCAGGTTGACGGTGATGACCCTGGCGTAGACGTCGAGCGGGTGCGCGCCCTCCTTGCCGACGGTCCTGATCGCCGGGGCGATTCCGGCGCAATTGACGAGGCCGGTCAGCTTGCCCAGCGCCAGCGCCTGGGTGACGACGGCGCGGCCGTCGGCCTCCTGGCTGACGTCGCAGCGGACGAAGCTGGCATGGCCGGCGCCGCCGAGTTCGGCCGCCAGGGCCTGGCCCTTGTCGACCTGCAGGTCGGCGATGACGACCCGGGCGCCCTCGCGCGCGAGCATTCTGGCCGTGCCCTCGCCCAGGCCCGAAGCCCCGCCGGTGACGATGAAGACCTTGCTTGCGATGTCCATGCGTTCTCCTTCGATGAGGGGCACGTACCGTGCCCGAGTGCGCTCGGCGCGGGTGGTCTCAGCCCTGCAGCGCCTGCATGACGCGCGCGGTGACTTCGTCGACGGTGCCCAGGCCGGCCACACGCACATGACGCGGCGCGCGCGTGTCGCCGGTCGCCGCCCAGCGGGCGTAGTAGTCGATCAGCGGTCGCGTCTGCCCCTGGTAGACCTCGAGCCGCCGGCGCACGGTGGCTTCGCTGTCGTCGTCGCGCTGGATCAGGTCCTCGCCGGTCGCGTCGTCCTTGCCGGCAACCTTGGGCGGATTGAACTTGACGTGGTAGGTGCGGCCCGAGGGCAGGTGCACGCGGCGGCCGCTCATGCGCTCGATGATGGCCGCGTCGGGCACGTCGATCTCCAGCACCAGGTCGAGCCTGACGCCTGCGCTTTTCATCGCCTCGGCCTGAGCGATGGTGCGCGGGAAGCCGTCGAAGAGGAAGCCGGTCGCGCAGTCGGGCTGGGCAAGGCGAGCCTTGACCAGGTCGATGATGATCTCGTCGCCGACCAGGCCACCGGCATCCATCACCTTCTTCGCTGCGATGCCCAGCGGCGAGCCGGCCTTGACGGCGGCACGCAGCATGTCGCCGGTGGAGATCTGCGGGATGCCGAACTTGCGGCAGATCGTCGCGGCCTGGGTGCCTTTGCCGGCGCCGGGCGCGCCCAACAGGATCAATCTCATCGCTTCCTCTTCGGTAGGGTGGCGTGGCTGTCGCGCAGTCAAAGTCACGGCAGGTCGGGAGTGATTTACAGAGTGAGCATGGTAGGCCAGGCGCAGCGTCGGGCTGACGACGGTCCAGCCCGATCAGGCAAACCGGGCGCGCACCCGCTGCAGATCGGCGGGCGTGTCGACGCCCGGGCCCGGCCGCTCGGCGCTGACGTGGACCGCGATGCGTTCGCCGTGCCACAGCACGCGCAGCTGCTCGAGTGCCTCGGTCTGCTCGAGTGGTGCCGGTGCTAGCCGCGGGAAGCGGCGCAGGAAGCCGGCTCGGTAGGCATACACGCCGACGTGGCGCAGCGGTGCGGGCTCGGGCAGGCAGGTGATGCCGGCCTTGAAGCCGTCGCGCCACCAGGCGATCGGCGCGCGTGAGAAATACAGCGCCCGTGAACGGCCATCGAGCACGACCTTGACGATGTTCGGATCGACGAACTCGGCGACATCGTCGATGGCGTGCGCCACGGTGGCCATCGCGCAGTCGGCGCGCTCGTCGAGCAGGCGGGCACAGGCGTCGATCATCGCCGGTGCCACCAGCGGCTCGTCGCCCTGAACGTTGACGATGCGGTCGTCGCCGCCGAGGCCGAGTTGCTCGCAGGCCTCGGCCAGGCGGTCACTGCCGCTCGGGTGGTCGGCGCGGGTGAGCACCGCTTCGATGCCATGCGCCGCGCAGGCCTCGGTGATGCGCGCGCTGTCCGCCGCGACGACGACTCGCTGCGCCGCGCTGCGCAGCGCGGCCTGCGCCACACGCACGATCATCGGAACCCCGGCGATGTCGGCCAGTGGCTTGTCCGGCAGCCGGGTGCTGGCCAGCCGTGCCGGGATCAGCACGGTGAAGGTCACTGGGCAGCGCCGATGGGCGTCGGTGACGGATCCTGCGGCTGCGCGGCGTCGATCGCCCGTGCCTCGGCCTCCTGCATGACGGGGATGCCGTCGCGGATCGGGAAACCGAGCCGGTCGGCCGGGCACTGCAGTTCGACCGGCTGCCCCGAGTCGTCGCGCGCCAGCGTCAGCGCGCCTTTGCAGACGGGGCAGACCAGCAGGGCGATCAGGCGGTGGTCCAGGCTCATGGTGAGAGGTCTCTGAGGGGTAGCAGGCTGCGCAGTGCGGCAGCGAAGTCGGCGTCAGGCTCGAAGTCTAGCGTTGCGACCCAGACCCGGGTCGGGCCCACGCGCCCGGGGCGCAGCTTGACGGCGTCCTTCTCGGTGACGATCACTTCGGTGGTGCCGTCCGGCCACGGCAGGGCGTCGTAGGCATGGTGATCGGGCAGTGGCAGGCGGTGGATGCGCAGGCCCTGGGCCTCGAGCATCGCGAAGAAGTTCTCGGGACGTGCCAGGCCCGCCACGGCGAGCATCGTTCGACCTGCCAGCGCCCCCAGCGAGCCGGCCCGCGGCACGGCACCTTGCCACCAGTCGGCCAGCGGCACGACGCCGCCGAGCCGGCGTCGGCCGATGAAGCCGGGCAGGTGGGTGCTGGCGCGCGCAGCGCTGTACAGCACGATGGACCGGGCCGGCAAGCGTGGCGGCAGCCTCTGACGCAGTGGCCCCGCCGGCAGCAGCAGGCCGTTGCCGGCACCGCGCTCGTCGAACACCAGCACCTCGACATCGTGCGCCAGCGCATGGTGCTGCAGGCCGTCGTCTGCGACGATGATGTCGACCTCGGGGTGGGTGTCGCACAGCGCGCGGGCCGCCGCGGCGCGATCGGCGCCAACCGTCACCGGCGCAGCGGTGCGCAGATGGATAAGCAGTGGCTCGTCGCCGACTTCGCCCGCACCGACCTGGCGATTGACCTGGCGCACGCCGCGACCGCGGCTGGCGTAGCCACGTGCGATCACGCCGGGCCGGTATCCCTGCTCGCGCAGCAGGCGCAACAGCGCGATCACGGCCGGCGTCTTGCCGGCACCGCCGGCAACCAGGTTGCCGACGACGATCAACGGCCGCGGCGCATGGTGCACGCGCAACAGCCCGTAGCGGTACAGCGCCCGGTGGACCTTGGCGAGCGCGCCGTACAGCCAGGCCAGCGGCTGCAGCAGCCTGGCGCCGGATGTCGGCGCTGGTCGCTGCCACTGCGCCACCAGCGCGGCCTGCCACCGAAGCGGCCAGACCAGGCGCGGCGACGGTGGCGGCGTAGCCACGATCAGCGTCTGGCGCCGGCGCCGTTGCCCTGGGTCGCGAAGGTCAGTCGCGGCAAGCCGGCCCGCCGCGCTGCATCGAGCACGTTGATGACGGACTGGTGCGCAGCCATTGCATCGGCCGAGACGATCACCACGCTGTCCCGGCCGGCGCGGGCGCTGGCCGCCACGCCCAGTTCGGCGGCCAGCAGTTCAGGGCTGCGGCCGTCGACCGCACGGTGATCGACGAGATAGCGGCCCTCGGCCGTGACCGTCACCAGGATCTCGCCCGGACGATCGCGCAGTCGCTCGGCATCGGCCACCGGCAGCGTGATCTGCAGTTCGGAGTACCTGCTGTAGGTGGTCGACAGCATCAGGAAGATCAGCACCACCAGCAGCACGTCGATGAACGGGATCAGGTTGATCTCGGGCTCGTCGCTGCGCGGTCGGCGAAAGTTCATCGGCGCGCTCGGTCAGGCTGGCACAGGCGCCGTGCGCACCGCGAAGCGCATCAGGTGAGGCAGCATCCGCTCGGCGGCCTGCTCGAGGCTGAGTGCGTACTGGTCGACGCGGCCGCGAAAGTAGCGATAGAACATCAACGCCGGGATCGCGATGATCAGGCCGAGCGCAGTGTTGTAGAGCGCCACCGAGATGCCGTGCGCCAGCAGCGCCGGATTGTTGCCCCCCGTGGGCGACTGCGAGCCGAAGATCTCGATCATGCCGACCACGGTGCCGAACAGGCCGAGCAGCGGCGCCGTCGCGGCGATCGTGCCGAGCGAATTGAGGTAGCGCTCGAGGCGGTGCACCGCGACGCGCCCGGCGCTCTCGAACGCCTGGCGCAATGCGACCTCGGTGATGCGCGGCTCGGCGATCACCGCACGCAACCCGGCAGCGAGCACCTGGCCGAGCACCGAGTTGTCGTGCAGTTTGGTGACGACATCGTTTGCCGGCAGGCTCTGGCGCGTGACGACGAGGACTTCGTCGAGCAAGGTCGGCGGCACGACGCGCCGTTCACGCAAGCTCAGCAGGCGCTCGATGACCAGCGCCAGACCCACCACGGAACACACGATCAGCGGCCAGATCGGCCAACCAGCGGCTTGTATGATGGACAGCAAGACAGTCCCTCGTCGGGAGTAGTAGGGGGCGTCGGCCAGCTGCAGGCGGCGCGCTGACGCGAGATTATGGCGCCCCGAACCCGGCATCAACGCCGAGGCGAGCCAACTGGCGTGCAT
This sequence comes from Burkholderiales bacterium, assembly GCA_037442725.1. Lineage (GTDB taxonomy): Bacteria > Pseudomonadota > Gammaproteobacteria > Burkholderiales > Burkholderiaceae_C > Pseudaquabacterium. The sequence goes on from JBBIPS010000103.1 coordinate 7,940, forward strand.
GGGCGTCCGGTCGGCTATCCACCGCTGCGGTGGACAAGTTTGTGGGCAAGCCGGTGCGCGCCGCCGATACAGCAAGCAAATGCGAGCCCCGGATTGGATTGCCACAATTTCGGGCGGACCTTTTCTGTTTGAAACCAATGATTTGCCACCATGCCGTTGACCCGTCCCGCGCCCTGCCAGCAACGGTCGAGCGGCATCGCGCCGGTGGATTTCGGCGCTCGCCTTTGCGTCCAGGGCAGGTCGCGTCGCAGCGCGGACGGCGCGTCGGGGCGGTCGCGTGGCGGTATCGCGCAGCGGTGATCCGATGACGACCGGGAACGACGTCCCCCCCGTGCGGGCCTGGAGTGTCGCGGCGCTGCTGCTGGCCGTGGCGGATGCGCTGCAGACGCGGCTCGGCGCCGTCAGCGTGCGCGGCGAGCTGTCGGGTTTCACCCGCGCCGGCAGCGGCCACTGCTACTTCACCCTTAAAGATGGCGAAGGCCAGGCCGCGGTGCTGCGCTGCGCGATGTTCCGGCGCGCTGCCGGCCTGCTCGATTTCCGCCCCGTCGACGGCCAGCAGGTCGAACTGCGTGGACGCGTCGCGGTCTACGAGGCGCGCGGCGAGTTGCAGTGCGTCGTCGAATCGATGCAGCGGCTGGGTGCGGGTTCGTTGTACGAACTGTTCCTGCGGCTGAAGTCGCGTCTCGAAGCGGCCGGGCTGTTCGACGTGGCGCACAAGTGTGCGTTGCCCACGCATCCACGCGCGGTAGGCGTCGTCACGTCGATCGACTCCGCGGCGTTGCACGACGTGCTGACCGCGATCTCCCGACGCGCGCCACACGTGCGGGTCGTCGTGTACCCGAGCGCGGTGCAGGGCGCCGATGCACCGGCCCAGCTGGTACGGGCCATCCAGAGCGCCGGTGCGCGGGCCGAGGTCGACACGCTGATCGTCTGCCGCGGCGGTGGCTCGTTCGAAGACCTGTGGTCGTTCAATGACGAGCAGGTCGTGCGCGCGGTGGCGGCGTGCCCGATTCCGCTCGTCTGTGGCGTCGGCCATGAGACCGACCTGACCCTGGCCGAGCTGGCGGCCGATCTGCGCGCGCCGACGCCGACCGCCGCCGCCGAACTGGCCACGCCCGTGCGTGAGACCGAACTGGCGCGGCTGCAGGCGCTGCGCCAGGCGTTGCGCCGCGCGCTGCTGCGTC
>JBBIPS010000104.1:0-9121 GCA_037442725.1 Burkholderiales bacterium
GCGCTGCGGCGGCAAACGCCGGAGTCCGGCCATGACCCGATTCGGTCAGGGCACCCCCTGGCGGAGCCGGCTGCGCCGGCTGGCCGACGGCTTCGACCCGACGCTGCTGGCCACGCTGGTCGTGCTGTACGCGATCGGCCTGACGACGATGTACTCGGCGGCCTACGACTTCGGCGGCCGATTCGGCGAGCACGCCCGCAACATGGCGCTGGGCCTGGTCGCCATGGTGCTGGCGGTACGGGTGAGCCCGCAGCGGTTGATGCGGCTGGCGCTGCCGTTGTATGCGCTCGGTGTGGCGCTGCTGGTGGCCACCGTACTGTTCGGCGTCACCAAGAAGGGCGCGACACGCTGGATCAACGTCGGCGTCGTGATCCAGCCGAGCGAGATCCTCAAGCTGGCGATGCCGCTGATGCTGGCCTGGTGGTTCCAGAAGCGCGAGGGTCAGTTGCGGCTGCTCGACTTCGTCATCGCCGCGCTGCTGCTGCTGGCGCCGGTGGCGCTGGTGGCCAGGCAGCCCGACCTGGGCACCGCGGTGCTGATCCTGTCGGCCGGCATGTACGTGATCTTCTTTGCTGGGCTGTCGTGGCGGTTCATCGTTCCGGTGCTCGCGCTGGCGGCCGTGGCGGTGGCCGCCGTCGTCCTCAGCGGCGACCGCATCTGCGCGCCGGAGGTGGTCTGGCCGCTGCTGCGCGACTATCAGAAGCAGCGCATCTGCACGCTGCTGGACCCGACCATCGACCCGCTCGGGCGCGGCTTTCACATCATCCAGGGCATGATCGCCATCGGCTCGGGCGGCCTCGCCGGCAAGGGCTTCATGGCCGGCACGCAGACCCACCTCGAGTTCATCCCCGAGCGCACCACCGATTTCATCTTTGCCGCATTTGCCGAGGAGTTCGGCCTGGCCGGCGCCGTGCTGCTGATCGCGGCCTTCACGGTGCTGATCCTGCGCGGCCTGTTGATCGCGGCCCAGGCGCCGACCGTGTTCACGCGCCTGCTGGCCGGGGCCATCAGCCTGAGCTTCCTGACCTACGCCTTCGTCAACATGGGCATGGTCAGCGGCATCCTGCCGGTGGTCGGCATCCCGCTGCCCTTCATCAGCTATGGCGGCACGGCGATGGTCACGCTCGGGCTGGCGCTGGGCATCCTGATGTCGATCGCGCGCAGCCGCGGCCTGATGCAACGCTGAAGCCGGCGCGCAGTGATCAGCGCGCAGCGGCGCCGGGCGTGCCGGGCGCCTGCGTCGCGCCGTGCAGCGTGAAGCGCACCGTGAACAGCGCGCCCGCCCCCATGCCCTGCGCCGCGGCGCTGCCGCGCGGCCTGGCGTCCTCGATCGACAGCTCGGCGCCGTGCTGCTGCACGACCTCCTGCACGATCGCCAGCCCGAGTCCGCTGCCGTCGACATCGGTGCCCAGAGCGCGGTAGAAGGGCTGCAGCACCAGCTCGCGCTCGGCGTCGGGAATGCCGGGGCCGGTGTCCTCGACCTGCAGCACCACCACCTGTCCGAACGGGTCGTCCATCACCCGCACCGTCACCGTGCCGCCGTGCGGTGTGTACTGCAGCGCGTTGTCGACCAGATTGCGGATCAGCTCGCGCACCAGCAGCGGCTGGCCCTGCAGGCGGCCGTGCAGCGCCCGACCCTCCTCGGGGCCCTCGTAGCCGAGGTCGACGCGCTTGTCCATGGCCTTGGGCACGAAGTCGCGCACCGTCTCGCGCGCCAGCTGCGCCAGGTCGACCTCCTGCAGGCGGCGCGCGTTCTCCTTGTCCTCGGCGCGCGCCATGGCCAGCAACTGGTTGACCATGTGCGCCGCGCGTTGGCTCGAGTAGGCAATCTGCTGCAGCGAGCGCTTGAGCGCCTGCGGGTCCTGCTCGCCGGCGTCGATCTCGCGCTGCGCCAGTTCTGCCTGCATGCGCAGCCCCGCCAGCGGGGTCTTGAGCTGGTGCGCAGCGTCGGCCAGGAAGTGCTTTTGCGTGCTCATCGAGCGGTCCAGCCGCGCCAGCAGGTCGTTGATGGCGCCGACCAGCGGCGCCACTTCCTCGGGCACGTCACGCTCCTCGAGCGGGCTCAGGTCCTGGCTCTCGCGGCGGCGGATGCGCTTCTGCAGTTCGTTGAGCGGCTTGATGCCGCGCGCCAGCGCGAACCACACCAGCAGCACCGCCAGCGGCAGGATCACGAACTGCGGCAGGATCACGCCCTTGATGATCTCGGTGGCCAGCCGCGAGCGCTTTTCCAGCGTCTCCGCCACCTGCACCAGCGGCGCCGCCTCGCCCGCCACGCCGGTGGCGGGCAGCCAGAAGTAGGCGACCCGCACCGGGTCGGACTGGACCTCGTCGTCGCGGTAGCGCAATTCCTGGCCGGGCACTGCGCTCTCCTCGGGCACCGGCAGTTCACGGTCGCCGGCGACGAACTCGCCGCGCACCCCCAGCACCTGGAACCAGACCCGATCGGCGTCGTCGGTGCGCAGCACCTCGGCGGCCACTTCGGGCAGGCGCAGCCGCACCATGCTCGGTCGACCCGGCCCGGCCGGCTCGACCACCACCTGGCGCGCCACCGTGCGCGCCATCTCGGCCAGTTCGCGGTCGAACGGCTGGCCGGCGATGCCCTGCGCCACCACCCAGGTCAGCACCACGCTCATCGGCCACAGCAGCAGCAGCGGCGCGAGCATCCAGTCGAGGATCTCGCCGAACAGCGAGCGTTGTTCGCGGTGGACGACGGGCTGCATGGGCGTGTGGATCGGCAGGGCGCCGGTGCAGCGCGCGAATCAGCCGGGGATCTTCTCCAGGCAGTAACCCAGTCCTCGCACCGTGGCGATGCGGATCGGCCCCTGCTCGATCTTCTTGCGCAGGCGGTGGATGTAGACCTCGATGGCGTTGTTGCTGACCTCCTCGCCCCACTCGCACAGCCGCTCGACGAGCTGGTCCTTGCTCACCAGGCGGCCGGCGCGCTGCAGCAGCACCTCCAGCAGCGACAGCTCGCGCGCCGACAGCTCGATCATCATTTCGTTGATGTAGGCCACGCGGCCGGTGGCGTCGAAGCTCAGTGGGCCATGCCGGATGACGCTGGAGGCGCTGCCCAGGCCGCGCCGCGTCAGCGCGCGCACGCGTGCTTCGAGCTCCTGCAGCTCGAACGGCTTGGCCATGTAGTCGTCGGCGCCCAGGTCGAGGCCCTTGACGCGCTGCTCGACGCTGTCGGCCGCGGTCAGGATCAGTACCGGCACCGAGGCACCACGGGCGCGCAGCTTGCGCAACACCTCGAAGCCGTGCATCCTGGGCAGGCCGAGGTCGAGGATCACCAGGTCGAATTCGTGCAGCGCCAGCGCGGCATCGGCCTCGTTGCCGTTGCCGACCTGGTCGACGGAATAGCCGGAGGCGCGCAGGGTGCGCAGCAGGCCGTCGGCGAGCACCTGGTCGTCCTCAGCGATCAATATCCGCATGACTGTCTCCTGGGCCCGGCCGGCCTCGATAATGTGAGCCGTTCGCCGAATCGATTCTAGGCAGCGCGGTGCGCGCTGCCGGCCGGGCAGGAACGGTCTAGCCGCGCCGCTGGAAAATGACTGTACAAACGTCCAGTCGTCGCGACATAATGGCCGCACCGACCGGAGAACCATGATGGATGCAACCGTGAATGCCCTGAACACCGAGAAAGCCAAGGCCCTGCAGGCCGCATTGGCGCAGATCGAGAAGCAGTTCGGCAAGGGCTCGATCATGCGCCTGGGTGCCGGCGAGGTCGTCGACGAGATCGAGGTCGTCTCCACCGGCTCGCTCGGGCTGGACATCGTGCTGGGCGTCGGCGGCCTGCCACGTGGGCGCGTGATCGAGATCTACGGTCCCGAATCGTCGGGCAAGACCACGCTGACGCTGCAGGTGGCGGCGCAGATGCAGCGGGTCGGCGGCACCTGCGCCTTCATCGATGCCGAGCATGCGCTGGACGCCCAGTACGCGCAGAAGCTCGGCGTCAACCTGCAGGACATGCTGATCAGCCAGCCCGACACCGGCGAGCAGGCGCTCGAGATCGTCGACGCGCTGGTGCGCTCGGCGGCGGTCGATCTGGTCATCGTCGACTCGGTCGCGGCGCTCACGCCCAAGGCCGAGCTCGAGGGCGAAATGGGCGACTCGCTGCCCGGCCTGCAGGCGCGGCTGATGAGCCAGGCGCTGCGCAAGCTCACCGCGGTGGTCAAGAAGAGCAACACGATGGTCATCTTCATCAACCAGATCCGCATGAAGATCGGCGTCATGTTCGGCAGCCCCGAGACCACCACCGGCGGCAATGCGCTGAAGTTCTACTCGTCGGTGCGGCTGGACATCCGCCGCATCGGCAGCATCAAGCGCGGCGAAGAGGTGATCGGCAGCGAGACCAAGGTCAAGGTCGTCAAGAACAAGGTCGCGCCGCCGTTCAAGACCGCCGAGTTCGACATCCTCTACGGCGAGGGCATCAGCCGCGAGGGCGAGATCATCGACCTCGGCGTCGCGGCGCACGTCGTCGACAAGTCAGGCGCCTGGTACGCCTACAACGGCGAAAAGATCGGCCAGGGCAAGGACAACGCACGCGAGTTCCTGCGCGAGAACCCCGACCTCGCGCACGAGATCGAGAACAAGGTGCGCGAGGCCATGGGCGTGCCGCAGCGCGCGGCGGCCTCGGCCGCCGGCGACACGGCGGGCGCGGCCGGCTGACGGGCTGAGCGGGCAGCGCGGCGATCCGACCGCCGAACCTGGGCCAGCGCAGGCGTGGCGCAGCGGCAGGTGTCGATGAAGGCGCGGGCGCTGCAGTGGCTGGCCCAGCGCGAACACAGCCGCAGCGAGTTGCGCGCCAAGTTGCTGCGCTTTGTCGCAATCGCCGCGACGGCATCCCGCCGCAGCGGCGCCGACGCACCGGGCGCCGACGACGACGCTGCGGACCCGGCGCCGCAGGTCGATGCGCTGCTCGACTGGCTGGAGTCGCACGGCCACCTGTCGCAGGCGCGCTTCGTCGAGAGCCGGGTGCATGCGCGCCAGGCGCGCTTCGGCAACCTTCGCATCACGCGCGAGCTGCTGCAGCACGGTGTCGAGCTCGACGCCGCGCAGCAGCTGGCGTTGCAGGGCTCCGAATTGCAGCGCGCGCAGGAGGTCTGGCGGCGCAGGTACGGCGCACCTGCCGAAGACGTCGCCGGCCGCGCGCGCCAGATGCGCTTCCTGGCGGGCCGCGGCTTCTCGCCCGAGGTCGTGCGCCGGGTCGTGCGAGGCGAGGCTGATCCGGAAGACACTTGATCTGCCGCAAGCATTGGCGCCGGCCGCTGGCGCCCAGGGCCGGGGCGGGACGGCCTTGGCCGCGATGCAGCATGATAGATTTCGCGCGTTTGCCCACCACCATCGGCTGATCCGGTCTGCCCGCGGGCGACCCGGCCGTTGGCCTGTCGCCGCCGCTGCTGCCCTGGCCGCTCGACGGTTCCCGGGTCCCTTTCCCATCGCAGCGAGCGCACGATGAAGATTCACGAATACCAAGCCAAGGAAATCCTGCGCCGCTACGGCGTGCCGGTGCCGCGCGGTTATCCCGCCTTCACGGTCCAGGAAGCGGTGGAAGCCGCCCAGAAGCTGGGCGGCCCGGTCTGCGTCGTCAAGGCGCAGATCCACGCCGGCGGGCGCGGCAAGGGTGGCGGCGTCAAGCTGGCACGCTCGATCGACGAGGTCCGACAGCTCGCCGCCCAGATCCTGGGCCTGCAGTTGAAGACCCACCAGACCGGCCCGCAGGGCCAGAAGGTGCGCCGCCTGCTGATCGAGGACGGTGCAGACATCAAGAAGGAGTACTACGTCGCGGCGCTCACTGACCGCGCGACGCAACGCGTTGCAATGATGGCCAGCAGCGAAGGCGGGATGGACATCGAGCAGGTCGCACACGACACCCCCGAGAAGATCCTCAAGGTCTTCATCGATCCGGCCACCGGCCTGACCGACGCCCAGGCGCGCGAACTCGCGGCCGGCATCGGCGTTCCCGCGGCCAGTCAGGCGCAGGCGATCGATGTGCTGAAGAAGCTCTACACGACCTACATGGAGACCGACGCCAGCCTGGCCGAGATCAATCCGCTGATCCTGGAAGGATCGGGCCAGATCAAGGCGCTCGACGCCAAGTTCAACTTCGACGACAACGCGCTGTTCCGCCACCCGGAGATCGTCTCCTGCCGTGACCTCGACGAGGAGGACCCGGCCGAGATCGAGGCCAGCAAGTTCGACCTGTCGTACATCAGCCTGGACGGCAACATCGGCTGCCTGGTCAACGGTGCCGGGCTGGCGATGGCGACGATGGACGCCATCAAGCTGTTCGGCGGCGCGCCGGCCAACTTCCTCGACGTCGGCGGCGGCGCCACCGCCGAGAAGGTCACCGAGGCTTTCAAGATCATGCTCAAGAACCCCAAGGTCAAGGGCATCCTGGTCAACATCTTCGGCGGCATCATGCGCTGCGACACGATCGCCGAGGGTGTCATCGCCGCATGCAAGGCGGTGAACCTGTCGGTGCCACTGGTGGTGCGGATGAAGGGCACCAACGAGGAGATCGGCAAGCGCCTGCTCGCCGCGTCCGGGCTGCCGATCATCGCCGCCGACACCATGGCCGAGGCGGCGACCCAGATCGTCGCGGCCGTCAAATGACGCGCCCCCGCGCCGCCGCCGCCGCGCCGGGCGCGCGGCCAACCCAGCGCTTGCGCCTCCTGACCCTCTGAATCGAGTCGAGCACACCATGTCGATCCTGATCAACAAAGACACGCTGGTCATCACCCAGGGCATCACCGGCAAGACCGGCCAGTTCCACACCCGGGCCTGCCGCGACTATGCCAACGGCCGGCACTGTTTCGTCGCCGGAGTGAACCCGAAGAAGGCCGGCGAGGACTTCGAGGGCATCCCGATCTTCGCCAGCGTCAAGGATGCGGTCCGCAACACCGGTGCCACCGTCAGCGTCATCTACGTGCCGCCTGCCGGTGCGGCGGCGGCGATCTGGGAGGCCGCCGAGGCCGATCTCGACCTGGCCATCTGCATCACCGAGGGCATCCCGGTGCGCGACATGCTCGAGGTGCGCAACCGCATGAAGGCCAAGGTCGCCGCCGGCGGCAAGGAGACACTGCTGCTGGGCCCGAACTGCCCCGGGCTGATCACGCCCGACGAGATCAAGATCGGCATCATGCCGGGCCACATCCACCGCAAGGGCCGCGTCGGCGTCGTCAGCCGCTCGGGAACGCTGACCTACGAGGCGGTGGCACAGTTGACCGAGATCGGGCTCGGCCAGTCGAGCGCGGTGGGCATCGGCGGCGACCCGATCAACGGCCTGAAGCACATCGATGTGATGAAGCTGTTCAACGACGACCCGGACACCGACGCCGTGATCATGATCGGCGAGATCGGCGGCCCCGACGAGGCCGAGGCCGCGCAGTGGTGCAAGGCGAACATGAAGAAGCCCATCGTCGGCTTCATCGCCGGCGTCACCGCCCCGGCGGGCAAGCGCATGGGCCACGCCGGCGCGCTCATCAGCGGCGGCGCCGACACCGCGGACGCCAAGCTCGCCATCCTCGAGGCCTGCGGCTTCACGATCACGCGCAATCCGAGCGAGATGGGGCGCCTGCTCAAGGGTCTGCTCAAGTCCTGAGGTGCCGAGCGCGCGATGGAGCTCATGTCGGCGGCGTTCTGGGCCGCGCTCGGTTCGATCATCCTTGCCAACATCCTGCTGTCGGGCGACAACGCGGTGGTGATCGCGCTGGCCGCGCGCTCGTTGCCGGCGCGCCAGCAGACCCGGGCCATCGTCTTGGGCAGCGCGGCGGCGATCGTGCTGCGCATCGTGCTGACGCTGGTTGCGGTCGAGCTGCTGAAATGGCCGTGGCTCAAGATCGTCGGCGCCCTGCTGCTGGTCTACATCGGCATCACGCTGCTGCTCGACGACGAACCCGACGCCGCGACGCAACCGGCCATCGCGGGCAACGCCAGCCTGCTGGCGGCGGTGCGCACGATCCTCGTCGCCGACCTGGTGATGAGCCTGGACAACGTGCTGGCAGTGGCCGCCGCGGCGATGGACGACACCGTGCTGCTGATCATCGGCCTGGCGATCAGCATCCCGCTGATCGTCTTCGGCAGCACCTTGCTGCTCAAGGTGATGGAACGCGTGCCCGTCATCGTCACGCTCGGCGGCGCGCTGCTCGGTTTCCTGGCCGGCGAGATGCTGCTCACCGACCCGGCCGTCACGGCCCGGCTCGGCGAGTTGTCGCGCACCGTCGTCAACCTCGGCGGCACGGTCGGCGCGGTGCTGGTGGTCGTGGCCGGAAAGGCACTGCGACATCGCCAACACGGCGGCACAGCTGCGGCCAGGTGAGAGACCGCGCCGAGTTGATCCGGTCGAGCCCGCCGCAGTGGCCATGAAGCGCAGTGCCACGGCCTGGTGGCGTCCCCTGACAGGTGCCGACGGCGCGCCAGCGAAGCGGGTCACGCCACCGGCGGCAGCGCACCCCGGCCGCGCCGCTGAACGCTACGGGCGCTTTCGTGTCGAGCGTCGGCTCGGCCACGGCGCACTCGGCACCGTGGCGCTGGGCGTGGACACGGCCAGCGGCGAACTCGTCGCGCTCAAGACCTTTGCCATCGGCCAGGGCGCGAGCGCGGTCGAGCAGGCCGCGGCGCGGCAGCGCTTCCTGGCCGAGGCCGCCACGGCGCGCCGGCTGCATCATCCCGACATCGTCCGGCTCGTCGACGCCGGCGTGCACGACGGCTGCGCCTGGATGGCACTGGAGCTGGTGCGCGGCGGCGACCTCGGCCGCTACACCCGTGCGCCGCGGCTCCTGCCCGAGCCGCTGGTGCTGCGCATCGTGGCCCGTGTGGCGCGCGCGCTGGAACATGCGCACCGCCGGGGCGTGCTGCACCGCGACGTCAAGCCCGGCAACGTGCTCGTCGACCTGTCGCGCGACGTGGTCAAGCTCGGCGATTTCGGCGTCGCACGCGTCCTCGATGCCGAGCGCACGCGCACCGGGGTCGTGCTGGGCACGCCGGCGTACATGGCGCCGGAGCAACTCGCCGGCGCCGACATCGGAGCGGCCGCAGACGTCTACGCACTGGGCGTGCTGTTGTTCGAGCTGCTCACCGGCCGGCTGCCGTTCGAGGCCGGCCGCAGCGCCTCGCTCGG
>JBBIPS010000105.1:0-9066 GCA_037442725.1 Burkholderiales bacterium
GCCCGCGGCGCCGGCGGCCGACAGCACCGCGCGTCAGGTCATGCGCAAGCGGCTGCGCGAGGGCCAGCTCGACGACAAGGAGATCGAACTCGAACTGGCCGAGCCGCGCGCGACGATGGACATCATGACCCCGCCCGGCATGGAAGAAATGGCCGAGCAGTTGAAGGGCCTGTTCTCGCAGGTCGGTCAGGGCCGAAAGCGCTCGCGCAAGCTCAAGATCGCCGAGGCGCGCAACCTGCTGGTCGAAGAAGAGGCCGCCAAGCGGGTCAACGAGGAAGATATCAAGACCCAGGCCGTGCAGCGGGTCGAGAACCACGGCATCGTCTTCATCGACGAGATCGACAAGGTCGCCCCGCGCGGCGAACACGCCGGCGCCGAGGTGTCACGCCAGGGCGTGCAGCGCGATCTGCTGCCGCTGGTCGAAGGCACCACGGTGACGACCAAGCACGGCATGGTGCGCACCGATCACATCCTGTTCATCGCCTCGGGTGCCTTCCACCTGGTCAAGCCGAGCGACCTGATTCCAGAGTTGCAGGGGCGCTTCCCGATCCGGGTCGAACTCGGCTCGCTGTCGGTGGACGACTTCGAGGCCATCCTGACGCGAACCGATGCCAGCCTGATCCGGCAATACCAGGCGCTGCTGGCCACCGAAGGTCTGGCGCTCGAGATCGAACCCGCGGCGGTGCGCCGGCTGGCGCAGATCGCCCACGATGTCAACGAACGCACCGAGAACATCGGTGCCCGCCGCCTGGCCACCGTGATGGAGCGGCTGCTCGACGAGGTCAGCTTCGACGCGCCCGCTCTGGCCGGCCAGAGCGTGCGCATCGACGTCGCAGTGGTCGATGCCCGGCTCGGCGAGCTGGCGAAGAACGAGGATCTGTCGCGCTACATCCTGTGAGTGTGAGCCAGCGCGGGGCGCCGGCGCCGTGCTGCCGCCGCTCCCAGGCAAACGCCGGGCCGCCTCAGAACCTGCTTGCCGCCTCGGGGGACGGACGACGACCAGCGTCGGCCTGGGGGCGGACTCAGAGCGCCAGGCGGTGCGACTGCAATGCGAGCAGGCCGTCGAAGATCAGCGAGTCGATCAGCTCGTGCTCGATGACGAGCCAGGGTGCGACCTTCCAGCCGGCACCGCCGGTCATCAGCGTCAGCGGTGGCTCGCCACAGCGCTGTTGCAGGTGGCGGTGCATGCGCTCGATCGCACCGGTGATCGCGTAGGTGCCGCCGCTGGTCAGCGCGTCGCTCGTGTTGGTCGGGAAATCGACCACCTCGCCGGTGGGCACGCGCAGCCCGGCGGTGCCGCTCTCGAGGGCACGCAGCATGATGCCGTGGCCGGGCAGGATCAGCCCGCCGAGGAAGCGGCCGTCGCCGTCGAGGGCATCGACCGTCACCGCGGTGCCCACCATCACCACCAGCGTCGGGCGCGCGCGCCCGCGGGCCAGCACATGGTGGCGCGCGGCGATGAGCGCGACGAACCGGTCGACGCCGAGACGCCCCGGGTAGTCGTAGCCGTTGACGACGCCGCCGGCGTGTGCGCTGCTGGCAACCCAGCGCGGGTCGATGTCCCACAGCTCGAGCTGCTCCTCGACGCGCCGGCGCACGGCGTCGCCGGCGACGTTGCAACCGAGCATGCTGCGCGGCGGCGCGAGCGACTTCCACTCCGATTCGGCCAGTTGGTCGATCGTTTCGAGGAACGCCGCGCCGTGCGCCAGCACCGCCGCGCCGGGCTGCGGCGAGGCGTACTGGGCCCACTTCAGCCGCGTGTTGCCGATGTCGATCGCGAGAAAGCTCATGACCGCTAGCGTAGCAGGCCCGGCGGCACGTGCGAGCCGCAGGCCGCGTCGAGCGGCGACAATTCGGCATGTCCAAGCCCACGCCGGCACCGGCCGCGCCCGCGACCCGGAGCTTCATCGATGCGTCGGCAGCGCTGGCGCATGTCAGTGCGCTGTACGACGACGGCATCGCCCACCTGCGCCGCAGCCTGCAGGCTTTCGTCGCCGGCACACTGCCCGCCGCGGGTGCGATGAACGCACGCGTGCGCGCCTGCTACCCGTACGTGCGGGTGCGCACCGACACTGTTGCCCGCGCCGACTCGCGTCTGGCCTACGGCTTCGTCGCCGGCCCCGGCGTCTACGAGACGACGCTGACGCGCCCGGACCTGTTCGCCGACTACTACCGCCGGCAGTTCGAGCTGCTGCTGCGCAACCACGGCGCCGCGCTCGAGGTCGGCCTGTCCGGCCAGCCGATCCCGATCCACTTCTCGTTCGTGCAGCAGGAGCACATCGAGGGCACGATGTCGGCCGAACGCCGCATGCTGATGCACGACCTGTTCGACCTGCCGGATCTGGCAGCGATGGACGACGGCATCGCCAACGGCACGCACAGAATCGCCCCCGGCCAGCCGCAGCCGCTGGCGCTGTTCACGGCACCGCGTGTCGACTACTCGCTGCAGCGCCTGCGCCACTACACCGGCACCGCGCCCGAGCACTTCCAGAACTTCGTGCTGTTCACCAACTACCAGTTCTACATCGACGAGTTCGTTCGCATCGGCCGCGAGATGATGACCCGGCCGTTGCCGGTGGGCATGCAGTCCGGGCGCGCCGGCGGCGGCGACCACAGTGACCGTGCCGCTGGCGCAGTGGGCGCGCCGCCGCCAGCCCTCGACGGCGACGGTTACCTCGCCTTCGTCGAGCCCGGCGACGTCGTGACGCGGCGCGCCGGCGCGGCGCCGCTGCCCGACCCCGAGCGCGGCGGCACACCGCCACGTCTGCCGCAGATGCCCGCCTACCACCTGAAGCGGGCGGATCGCACCGGCATCACGATGGTCAACATCGGCATCGGCCCGGCCAACGCCAAGACCATCAGTGACCACATCGCCGTGCTGCGCCCGCACGCCTGGCTGATGCTCGGCCACTGCGCCGGGCTGCGCAACACGCAGCGGCTGGGCGACTACGTGCTGGCGCACGGCTACGTGCGCGAGGACCATGTGCTCGACGAGGAACTGCCGCTGTGGGTGCCGATCCCGCCGCTGGCCGAGATCCAGCTCGCGCTCGAACAGGCGGTGGCCGACGTGACGCAACTGACGGGCTTCGAGCTGAAGAAGATCCTGCGCACCGGCACCGTCGCGTCGACCGACAACCGCAACTGGGAGTTGCTGCCGCATCCCGGGCCCGAGCGCCGCTTCAGTCAGAGCCGGGCGGTGGCGCTGGACATGGAGAGCGCCACCATCGCCGCCAACGGTCTGCGCTTCCGCGTCCCGTACGGCACGCTGCTGTGCGTCAGCGACAAGCCGCTGCACGGCGAGATCAAGCTGCCCGGCATGGCCGACCAGTTCTACCGCGAGCGCGTCGACCAGCACCTGCGCATCGGCATGCGCGCGATCGAACTGCTGCGGCTGCAGCGGCAGGACCAGCTGCACAGCCGCAAGCTGCGCAGCTTCGCCGAGGTGGCGTTCCAGTAGCCACGACACCGGCGCCGCCCCGGCCATGCTGAACTTCCTGCCCGTGCCGCTGGTCGGCACCATCGCCGCGCTGCTGCTCGGCCTGAACGTGCTGTTCTGGGTCCCGCTGCTGCTCGTGGCCGCGCTGCTGCGCCTGCTCGTCCCGGTCGGCCGCGTGCGCCGTGCGCTGGCCCCCGTGCCGCTGGCCATCGCCGAGGCCTGGATCGCCTGCAACAGCGCCTGGATGGCGTTGACGCAACGTACTGGCTGGGACGTGCAGGGCCTCGAAGGGCTCGACCCGCAGCGCTGGTACCTGGTCAACTGCAACCACCAGTCGTGGGTCGACATCCTGGTGCTGCAGCACCTGTTCAACCGGCGCATCCCGCTGTTGAAGTTCTTCCTGAAGCAGCAATTGATGTGGGTGCCGGTGATGGGGCTGGCGTGGTGGGCGCTGGACTTCCCGTTCATGCGCCGTCACGGCGAGCAGGTGCTCAAGGCACACCCCGAGCTGCGCTGCAAGGACCAGGAGACGACGCGCAGGGCGTGCGAGAAGTTCGCCCAGGTGCCGACCAGCGTGATGAACTTCCTCGAAGGCACGCGCTTCACGGTGGCCAAGCACGCGCGCCAGAATTCGCCTTACCGGCACCTGCTCAAGCCCAAGGCCGGCGGCATCGCACTGGCGCTGAACGCGATGGGCGAGCGCTTCGACTCGATCCTCGACGTCACCATCGTCTACCCCGACGGCGCGCCGACGTTCTGGCGCTTCCTGTGCGGGCGGATGCGCCGCGTCGTGGTACGTGTGCAGGCGCTGCCGGTGCCGCTGCGACTGGCCGGCGCCGACTACGCCGGCGACCCTGCCGTGCGCGAGGCGTTCCAGCAATGGGTGCAGCAGCTGTGGCGCGACAAGGATACGCAGATCACGGCGCTGCTCGAGGCCGCGCGCACCACTTGAGCCGCGCCGAGGAGGTTGCGCGTCGCCGCGTGATGAACTGCATCGAGCGCGTGGCGACGAATGCCTCCTGGCGACCGACGTCGCGACGGTCGCGCGCGACGCCGGGCGCGGACGCTATTCGTGCCGCAACGCCTCGATCGGGTCCAGGCGCGCGGCGCGGCGCGCCGGGAAGTAGCCGAACAGCACGCCGATGCCGGCCGAGAACATGAAGGACAGCAGGTTGATCGTCGCGTCGAACAGGTAGGGCACGTCCATCGCGCGCGCGAGCGCGAAGGACGCCGCGGTGGCGAAGACGATGCCGACCGCGCCGCCCAGCGCCGCCAGCACCACCGCCTCGATCAGGAACTGCAGCAACACCTCGCGCTCGAGCGCGCCGATGGCCAGCCGCAGGCCGATCTCGCGCGTGCGCTCGGTGACGCTGACCAGCATGATGTTCATGATGCCGATGCCGCCCACCAGCAGGCTCACCGCGGCCACCGCACCGAGCAGTGTCGTCATCACCTGCGTCGTGCCCGACAGCGTCTCGGCGAGCTGCTGCGTATCGAGGATGTTGAAGTTGTCGTCGTCGGCCTCGGCGAGCTTGCGGCGCTCGCGCAGCAACTGGCGCAGGCCGGCCTTGATGCGCGCGCTGTCGCTGCCGTCCTGCATCGACACCAGCAGCGTGTTGACGCGCTGGTTGCCGCTGACGCGCCGCTGCAGCGTGTGCAGCGGCACCAGCACGGTGTCGTCCTGGTCGTTGCCGAACGCGGCCTGGCCCTTGCTGGCGAGCACGCCGACGACCTCGCACGAGAACTGCTTGACGCGCAGCCACTCGCCCAGGCCGCCGCGCCCGAGTGCACCCCCGTAGATCTCGCGCCGCACGGTCTCGCCGACGATGCACACGGCGGCCCCGGCGCGCAGCTCGGCAGCGGTGAACTGGCGCCCGCTGGCGAGCCTCCAGTTGCCGGTGTCGAACCAGGCGTTGCTGCTGCCGGTGACGCTGGTGGCCCAGTTGCGGCCGTTGCCGACCACGATGACGCCCGAGCGCGCTTCGGGTGCGACGGCGGCGATGCCGCCGAGCTGCCCCAGGATGGCATCGACATCGGCCTCCTTGAACGCCGGCGCGCCGCTCGCCCCCGCACCTGGCCCCAGGCGCTGGCCCGGCCGCACCATCAGCAGGTTGCTGCCGAGGCTGGAGATCTGCCTCTGCACCGCCTGCGTCGCGCCGTGGCCGAGCGTGACCATCGTGATCACCGCGCTGACGCCGATGACGATGCCCAGCACGGTGAGGAACGAGCGCAGCAGGTTGCGCCGGATCGAGCGCAACGCCAGCAGCAGCGTGTTCAGCAGCATCAGGGCGTGCCTACGGCGGCCGCCGTCGCCGCGGCGGTTGCAGCCGCCGGCGGCGCCGGCGGGACCGTGTGCGGGTTCGCACCGTCGCTGTCGATGCGGCCATCGATGAAGTGCACCAGGCGCCGCGCGTAGGCCGCCATCTCCTGCTCGTGCGTGACCATCAGCACGGTGATGCCGCGCTCGACGTTCAGGCCGCGCAGCAGCTCCATGATCTCGCGGCTGCGCCGGGAGTCGAGGTTGCCGGTAGGCTCGTCGGCCAGCAGCACGGCCGGTTCGGTGACGAGGGCGCGCGCGATCGCCACGCGCTGCTGCTGGCCGCCCGACAACTCGGCCGGCGTGTGCCGTTCCCAGCCGCTCAGCCCGACCGCCTGCAGCGCCCGCGCGGCGGCGGCATGGCGCGCCGACGCGGCGTGCCCCCGATAGAGCAGCGGCAGCTCGACGTTCTCCTGCGCCGAGGTGCGCGCCAGCAGGTTGAAGCCCTGGAACACGAAGCCCATGTAGCGCCGGCGCAACCGCGCACGCTGGTCGCGCGACAGCGCTTCGACAGGCGCGCCGCGGAACAGGTACTGCCCGCTCGTCGGCGTGTCGAGGCAGCCCAGGATGTTCATCAGCGTCGACTTGCCCGAGCCGCTGGCGCCCATGATCGCGACGAACTCGCCGGCAGGTATGTCGAGGTCGATGCCCTTCAGCGCCAACAATTCGGCCTGCCCGCTGCCGTAAACCTTGGTCACGCCGCGCAGGCGGATCAGCGCCGGCGTCGGATCCGATGCCTCGCCTGGCGCGCCCGCGGTCGGGTCCGGGGGGTTCACTTCGCGACCACGGCTTTCTGGTCGGTGATCACCTGCATGCCGGCCTGCAGGTCGCCGCCGGTGATCTCGGTCATGCGACCGTCGCTGATGCCCGGCTGCACGGACAGCGGCGTGGCCACGCCGTCGCGCAGCACCCAGACCTGGCGCGCCGCCGCGGTGCTGGCACCCGACGCGGCCGACCGCCGTGTGCCGCTGCGCGGAAAGCGCGGCAGCAGGTTCGAGACGATGCCGCCGCTGGCCGCCGGCAGGGTCGGGGTGGCCGCGGCCGGAGCGAAGCGCAGCGCGGCATTGGGCACCAGCAGCACGTCGTTGCGCTCGGTCGCGGTGATCGTCGCGGTGGCGGTCATGCCGGGTCGCAGGCTCAGGTCGCGGTTGTCGACGTCGAGGTAGGTCAGGTAGGTGACGACGTTGTCGGTGATCGTCGAGCCGTACGCGACGCGGGTGATGCGCGCCGGGTACTTGCGGTTCGGGTAGGCGCTGACGGTGAAGCTGGCCCGCTGTCCCACCTCGACGGCGCCGACGTCGGCCTCGTCGACGTAGACCTGCGCCCGCAGCTGCGCCAGGTCTTCGGCGACGGTGAACAGCGTGACCGCCTGCAGCGACGCCGCCACCGCGTTGCCGGGGTCGACATTGCGCGTCAGCACGACCCCGTCGGACGGTGCACGGATCGATGCCTTGGACAGGTTGATCTCGTCGGTGGACAGCGTCGCCTGCGCGTCGGCGACACCGGCGCGCGCGCTGGCGGCGTCGGCAAGCGCGCGCTCGAGCGTGGCCCGGCCGCCGTCGAGCTCGGCCCGCGACGGCACCTTGCCGCCCGACAGGCGGGCGACTTCCTCGAGGCGTGCCAGGCCCGCGCGCGCCTCGATCACCGTGGCCGTGCTCTGCGCCACCCTGGCGTTCGCCGCGGCCAATGCAGCGCGCGAACGCAGGATCTGGTCGCGCAGCTTGGCGGTGTCGAGCTCGACCAGCACCTGGCCCTTCCTGACGCGATCGTTGACGTCGACGTGGACCCTCAGCACCGTGCCCGAGAGTTCACTGCCGATGCTGATCGCGCGTGTCGGCTGCAGCGTGCCGTTGGCAGTCACGCTGAGCGTCAGGTTGCCGCGCGCCACGGTGTGCGTGACGTAGCCGGGCGCGGCGCGGGCACTGCGGCGCGACTGCCAGACCCATGCGCCGCCCGCGGCCAGCGCCAGCGCCGCGATTACCGCCCACCGCACGAACCGGCGCAACCCGGGATGCGCCGCCGGTTCATCGAGCAAGTCGGCGACGCTGCCTGCGGCGTTGGTGCCGCCGCCGGGATCGGGATCGGCACCTGCGACGCGGGGCGCACCCGGCCGCGGCGCCGTGGCGGGGATCGGTGTGGTCATGAAAGTGGGCCCCGGTGGACGTCGTCGCCGGCCTCGGGCAGCGCATCGTCGGCGTCGGGGCGCCACCCCCCGCCGAGCGCCTTGTACAGGCGCACGTGGTCGGCGCTGACGTCGGTGCTGGCGCCGGCCACGCCGTCCTGCGTGGCCAGCAGGATGCGCTGGGTGTCGAGCACGGTCTGGAAGTCGACCAGCCCGCCGTCGTAACGCTGGCGCGCGAGCGCTGCAGCGTTGGCGGCTGCGTCGGCGGCGCTGCGCAGCCGCAGCAGGCGCTCGCGGTCACCGCGCAACGCCGCCAGCGCGTCTTCGACGTCCTGCAGCGCCGTCAGCACGCTGGCCTGGTAGGTCACCCGGGCCTGGTCGAGTGCGGCTTGCTGCGCGCGCACCTGGGCCCGCGCTGCGCCGGCGTCGTACACGGGCACCGAGCCTGCGGCCAGTACGGCAGCGACGACCGCGGCGCCATGGGTCAGCGCACCCGGTGTCAGCGCGTTCAGTCCGAGCGAGCCGCTGAGCCTGAAGCTGGGCCGCCGTGCCGCATCGGCCTGAGCGACGCGGGCTGCGGCCGCCGTCACCTGGTGCTCGGCGGCACGCACGTCGGGCCGCTGGCGCAGCGTCTCGGCCGGGAAGCTCAGTGCCAGCCCGGCGCCGGCCTGCGGTATCGGGCGTGCCTCAGCCATCAAGGTCGACAGCGCCGCCGGCGGTTGACCGACGAGCACCGCGAGTGCGTGCATCGACTGCACGATGCCGGTGCGCAGCGACGGCAGCTGGGCCCGGGTCTGCTCGACCGCGGCACGCGCCTGCTCGGCCTCGAGCGAGCCGACCAGTCCGGCCTGCGCTCGCCACAACGTCAGCTGCAGTGTCTCCTGCTGGCTGGCCAGGTTGTCGTTGGCGATCGCCAGCCGCGCCTGCGCGCCGCGCAGCGCGATGTAGTCGAGCGCGACCTCGGCGGCGATCGATACCTGCACGCTGCCCAACGTGGCGGCACTGGCACGCGCCGCGGCCTCGCTGGCGTCGAGTGCGCTCCGGTTCGCGCCGAACAGGTCGATCTCCCAGCTCGCGTCCAGGCCGGCGCGGAAGTCGTTGCCCGCGCCAATGCCAGCGGTGCTGCGCTGTGCCGATGCCGAGCCGCCCGCCGCCGGCAGCACGGCGGCCGCGGCGACGTCGCGCAGCGCC
>JBBIPS010000106.1:0-9047 GCA_037442725.1 Burkholderiales bacterium
CAAGATCAACGCCGAGCTGGCGAAGAAGTGGCCCAGCATCACCAAGCGCAAGGCCGCGTTGCCCGATGCCGACGACTGGAAAGACCGCAAGAACAAGCTCGCGGAATTGATCCGCTGAAGGCCCTGATCTTGGAGCCTGAGGCTGCGCTGCGCAGGGCGCGCGTCGACGTCGGCGCGACCGACGACGCGCGAGGGCAGCGATGACTCCCGAGGCGACCCTGCCGAGAAACCTGCCGTGACCGAATCCATAGCCGACACCGACACGATCGAGACCGACGCCGTCATCGTCGGGGCCGGGCCGGTCGGCCTGTTCCAGGTCTTCGAGCTGGGCCTGCTCGAGATCAAGGCCCACGTCATCGATTCGCTCGCCTACCCGGGCGGACAGTGCATCGAGCTCTACCCCGACAAGCCGATCTACGACATCCCGGCGGTGCCGATGTGCACCGGGCGCGAACTGACCGACAACCTGCTCAAGCAGATCGAGCCTTTCGGCGCGACGTTCCACTTCGGGCAGGAGGTGACGGGGGTCGCGCGACAGGCCGACGGCCGGTTTCGGGTCGAGACCGCCAAGGGCACGTGCCTGCTGGCCAGGACGATCTTCGTCGCCGGCGGCGTCGGCTCGTTCCAGCCACGCACGCTGAAGGTCGACGGCATCGAGAAATACGAGGGCAGCCAGGTCTGTTACCGGGTGCGCAACCCGGCCCACTGCGCCGGCAAGAACATCGTCATCGTCGGCGGCGGCGACTCGGCGCTCGACTGGACCCTGAACTTCGTCCAGGATGGCCCGCACAAGGCCGAGAGCGTGATCCTGATCCATCGCCGCGACGGCTTCAAGGCGGCGCCGGCGTCGGTGGCCAGGATGCGCGAACTGTGCGATGCCTACCGGATGCAATTCATGGTCGGCCAGGTGACCGGGATCGGCGAGGACGCGGGCCGCCTCACCAGCGTGAAGGTGACCGGCGGCGACGGCGTCACGCGAACGGTGCAGCTCGACCTGCTGCTGGTGTTCTTCGGCCTGAGTCCCAAGCTGGGTCCGATCGCGAACTGGGGCCTGGCACTCGAACGCAAGCAGATCGTCGTCGACACCGAGAAGTTCGAGACCAGCACGCCTGGCATCTTCGCCGTCGGCGACATCAACACCTACCCGGGCAAGAAGAAGCTGATCCTGTCGGGATTCCACGAGGCCGCGCTGGCCGCGTTCGGCGCGGCGCCCTACGTCTTCCCGGACAAGCGGGTGCTGTTGCAGTACACCACCACCAGCCCCAAGCTGCACAAGGTGCTGGGCGTCGAGACGCCCATCTTCGACGACTGAGGGCGCCGCCGAGGCCGACGACATACGTCGTCCCGCCCCGCTGCGGCAAGCAGACTCGGGAGCGGCCCACCCTTCAAGCTGCGGCGCCGCTGCAGTCGATCGCGGCGCGCGGCGCCCGCCTTTGCTCGGGGTCGCATCGGCAGCAGCGATAATGTCGTTTCCGCACGGCGCGAGTCGTGTGGCTTCGCTAGGGGTGTTGTGTCGCGCACGCGGCACGACTGAGAAAGTCCCTTTGAACCTGACTGAGGTAATCCTCGCGCAGGGAAGCAGCCTGAATCCGCGTGCGCATGCACGCGATGCCTCCAGATTGCCGACCTGCCATCAACCGAAGGCACGACGATGGCAATTCGATTTCATGCACTCCCCACGTTCCTGCGCGCGCCGCTGGCGCTCGCCGCCGGCGCGACCCTGGCCGCAACGGCGGGCCCCGTCCTGGCGCAGGACTCGACGCAGACCGTCACGGTGACCGGCAATGCTGCGGGCACGCGTTCGCAAGTGGCCGGATTCGGTGACGTGCCGCTCATGCGCTCGCCCTTCGCGGCGACAACGCTGACGAGCGCCCAATTGCAGGATGCCGGCGTCAAAGGCCTGGCCGACATCACCCGGCTCGACGCCAGTGTCGGCGATGCCTACAACGCCGAGGGCTACTGGAGCCTGTTCACGATCCGCGGCTTCGTCATCGACCCGCGATACAACTACCGGCGCGATGGCCTGCCGATCAGCGCCGAGACCGCGCTGGCACTCGACAACAAGCAGGCGGTCGAGGTCCTGCACGGCACCAGCGGCATCCAGGCCGGCACCAGTGCACCCGGTGGGGTCGTCAACCTGGTCGTCAAGCGGCCGGCCGGACGCATCCGCGCCGCCAGCCTGGACTGGAGCGAGCCAGGCAGCGTGCGCGCCGCCGCCGACATCGGCGACAGCAGCGCCGGCGTCGGCTGGCGCATCAACGCTGCAGCCGAGCACCTCGACCCGGTGGTGCGCAGCAGCCGCGGCGAGCGCCATCTGCTGGCCGCCGCCGTCGAGTGGCAACTCGGCGCAGGCACGCGGCTCGAGGCCGAGGTTGAACACAGCCGCCAGTCGCAGCCGAGCCAGCCCGGGTTCAGCCTGCTGGGCACCGACCTGCCCGATGTACACCGCATCGATCCGCGCCTGAGCCTGAACAACCAGCCCTGGTCGTTGCCAGTCGTGTTCGGCGGCAACACCGGGTCGCTGCGCCTGACCCAGCAGCTCACCGGCGACTGGCAGCTGGTGGCCCACGGCGGGCGCCAGCGCCTGCGCACCGACGACCGCGTCGCCTTCCCCTACGGCTGCGGCGCCGAAGGCCGGTACGACCGCTACTGCAGCGACGGCAGTTTCGACTACTACGACTACCGGAGCGACAACGAACAGCGCGACACCGACGTGCTCGACCTGCGCGCGCGCGGCTCGCTCGCCACCGGCGCCCTCACCCACCACCTCGAAGCCGGCGTGCAGCGCACCCGCTTCGACGCACGGCTGCAGCCGCGCGTCGACGACGGCACGGTCGTCGGCACCGGCACGATCGATGGCGCCAGCCGCATCGCCACGCTGCCGGCGCTGGGCACCGTCGCCAACACCGATCGCACCGAACGCAGCACCCAGTGGCATCTGCACGACCGTATCGAATTCGGCAGCAGCTGGGGACTGTGGGGCGGGCTGCGCCACACCTTGCTGCAGCGCGCGAGCCTCCGCACCGACGGCACCGCCGCAACCTCTTACGAGCAGTCGTTCTCGGCGCCGTGGCTGGCGCTCAGCCACCAGCTCGACCGCGAGCACCTGCTGTACGCCAGCTGGGGCCAGGGCGTCGAGTCCGATGTCACGCCCAATAGGAGCAACTACACCAATGCCGGCCAGCCGCTGCCGGCGTTGAAGAGTCGCCAGGTCGAGCTCGGCATCAAGCGCGGTGGCGAGCAGGTCGACTGGAGCGTCGACGTCTTCGACATCCGTCGCCCGGTCAGCGCCGATCTCTGCGACGACAACGGCAACTGCACGCGCGCGATCGATGGCCGCGCGGTGCACCGTGGCGTCGAAGCCGCGCTCGGCTGGCGCCGCGGCGCCTGGAGCCTGCGCGGCAGCGCGCAGGCGTTACGAGCCCGCCGCGAGGACTCGGCGAATCCGGCGGTCGACGGCAGGCAACCCACCAATGTGCCGGCGCGTACGCTCAAGACTCAGGTTATCTACCAGGTGCCGGGCCTGCCCGACCTGGCGCTCCTGACACTGCTGAGTCACGAAGGGCCGCGCAAGGTGCTCGAGGACAACAGCGTCGCCATCCCGTCGTGGACACGCGTCGACATCGGCGCGCGATACGTGCAAAGGGCCGGCAACTCGACGCTGGTGTGGCGCGCCGGTCTGGACAATGCCGCAGACCGCCGCGCCTGGCGCGAATCCCCGTTCGAGTTCGGCCATGTCTACCTCTACCCCCTCGCGCCTCGCACCTGGCACGCCAGCCTCAGCGCCGAGTTCTAGGGCGTTGAAAGTCCTGCATATAATGCACGGCTCACTTCCCCGATAGCTCAGTTGGTAGAGCGCCGGACTGTTAATCCGTAGGTCCCTGGTTCGAGCCCAGGTCGGGGAGCCACAGAAAACCGAAAAGAATCAAGCACTTAGGTATAACGGCCTAGGTGCTTTTTTCTTATCCCGACTGCCGCGCTTGGTCTATGTAGCCATCATGTAGCGGCCGGTACATCGAAAGCGCCCCCCAGAAACTACGAACCCGGCACATCGGCCGGGCTCATGTCGGCGGGTTCAGATGTTCAGCGTCTTGCGTTGCGCCTCCAGCAGCCGGGCCAGTTCGCGCAGTACCTCGCGGGCTCCACCCTTCCACGCATTGCGCGACTTGGCCATGAAGCCTGCGAGGGCCAAGTCGCGAGCCTTCTCGCATTCCCAGATTGTCTGAAGCAGGCGCTCGCGCGTGGCGTGGTGCATTCCCTTGGGTCGCTGCCAGTTCGCATCGAGCTTGGCCTCAGTTTTCTGCTGCTTCCGCCAAGACCGGCCGCACTCATCCTCGCTCTGAGAGTAGTAGGCCACCTGAGCGCACTTGCGGCAGTAGAAGCCGCCTCGGCGAAAGTAGATCACGCCGACACGGCCACCGCAGTGCGGACAGCCCAGCCACGGCCGGACGCCACCGTAGTTGCATGACGTGCGCAAGATCGGAACCCGCTGAGTACTGGGTTCGCCATCCGCCGAATAGGACAGCACCAGCGTCTGCCCCTCGGTACGGTAGCCAATCGACCCCGAATGCTCGCCGGTTGAAGAGTTCGTCCATGACCAACTGCCCGACGCGCCAGGCCGAAGGGCGCCCCGTCGCTTCAAGTGCGGCACGTCCAGTCGCAGGCACGCTTCGGCCTTGCCCTTGTGGGCCGGACGCCCGGCGCCCCACCGTATGCCGCCTTTCCCCATGTTCAGCCTCCACAGATTACGAAATCAATAGGCAGGTTTTCGGGCTGAAGCGCCCGAGAAATCATCAGGTCAGGCCTACTCCACGACGGAAGGCCCAGCGCCAGAAAGCATCAACTCGCGGCCCAGTTTTTCAGCCAGCGCGAGACGCACGAATTCGGCCATGCAACCGCAGGCCGGATGGTCTGGGTGCGCCTGCATGAGACGGTCTACGGTCCTCAACACGTCGGCCGGCACGGTCACGATGAGCCGCTCGGTTGGACGCCCTTTGAATCGCCTGCACATCATCGCCCGCCCTCCCGTTGACTGAACCCAGGGCACCGCTGCAGCAGGCTCGCCAGGTCGCGGCCCATATCGGGTGCCTGTAGGCCCGCGCGCCGATGGTTGCCGCAGCGCCCCGGCCGGTAGTGACTGCAATCGCCCGCGCAACTCACCCGGTCATCGCCGCCTTCACGGTCGCGCATGACTAGGCGGTCGGCCAGCTTCTCCGCTTCTGCCTCGGCCCAGCCCCAACGCAGCAGGCGCGCACGCCGGTCGAGAAAGCGCGCGATGTCGGCATCCGTCCAGGCCACGGGCGCCAAGTCAAGGGGCGCTGGTAGTTCAGCCACCTCGCGTGCCTCCATCGGTGCCGCCCGAAAATCACGCCCACCCCCCTCCGGGGTCACTGCCAAAACTGACAGAACCCCCCTTTTGGCAGTTTTGTCAGTGCCGGCACGAGGGGGTGCAGCCGTTTTCTCGGCCAGTCGCGCTGCCCACTTACCCACGGCGCGCCCCTTCGGTCAGGCCATAGGTCGCGGTCGGGCGCCCGCCCGTCTCAATGGTGGCCTCGGTAAGCCAGCCGTGCGCGGCCAGCAAGTCGAGGGCATCGGCCACCGCTGCCCGGTCGCTCAGCCCGGCCCACTGGTTGCGGTACACGTCGCGCGCCGTGAAGGCATCGGGCAACGCGGTAGCGCGGGCCTTGTCGATGATCGTGCGCGCCGCCCTCACGGTCATCCGCCGGCCGCTGCTGTGCAGGCGCCTCGCGTGGCTCTCGAAATACTCGGCCAGCGCCAGCGCTCGAAGCGTGACGGGCAACGTCACAGGGCCGGTGCCGCCGTCGATCACGTGCAAGGCCAGCGCGAGGGCCGGGACATGGTGGCGGAACTTCGATAGCGCTCCTTCGAGCCCCTCGCCTTCCGCCGCGCGGATAGTGCGCTCGAACTCGCCGCGCCACTCTCCGAAGGCTTCTCGCGCATCGTCATCGAAGCGAACAAAGGGCAGTCCGCGCGGCTCGCCGTGCATGTCGCTCTCGCGCTCAGCGCCCAGCGCGTCGGCCGTCAGCGTGTCCAGTCGCTCGAACGCCTCCCATGCCCGTCGCTTGCCTTCGGAGTCGGGCCAGCGGTCCACCTCGCGCCACTCGCCAGGCGCATCAGGCCAGGCGATCAGAAAGCGTTCGATCATCCCGTCATCGGCCGCGCCGCGCCGGGCTTGCTGCACCAGCTCGGACAGCGGGCCGGGCTGGATTCCGCCGATGATCGACAGTCGGGCGTCGTCAACCGTGACAGTGCCGCGTCCGATGCGGTCAAAGGTGTAGCTGCCACCGCTCCACGCCTGCAGGTAGAAGGCCCGTGCCGGCGCCGATTCCTCGCGCGCAAGGCTCAGGAACAGCCCGCGCATCTCGTCGCGCACCGACAGCACGCCGTCCGGGTTCGCCGCGAGGATTTCGCCCAACTTCTCATAGGTCAGGTCGTTGACCACGTAGCGCCGACGCGACGGCGCTTCGCCTTCATCGTGGGCCGCCAGCAGCCTCGCCACGTCCGCCCCGCCGTCCTTCTTCAGCGCCGCCCGTGCTGCCTTCACATTCGCCTCTGCCCGCAACTTCGCGGCCATCGCCTCGGCCTGGTGCTGCGCGGCCTGAGCGTTGAACGCCTCGGCCGCGCGGGCCTCCACGCGGTCCATAGGCGCCAGGGCTTGCGACATGGCAGGCGACTTCATCCAACCCGGCCGGCCCACGATCAGCGCCCACAAGTTGCCACTCTCGAACCAGTCAGTTCGCCGCTGCGGCGCGATGCGCAGATGCCGCGCCACCAGTGAAGCGGCGGCCACCAGCATCGGCACGGCCACGAAGTCAGGCGGGCAGTGCATGCGCTCTGCAACGTCGCGCACCCATGGACCGAAGGCATCCGGCAGCGCGGCCATCGGGAAGGGTTCCACCGGGAGCAATTCCGGGGGCAGTGGCTGCGGTGTCGCGATCAACCCAGCGCCAGCGGCACGCATCAGCGCCAGGTCCTGCACAGCGGCGCTCATGACGTGGCCCCGGTTTCGACCAGCACCGCGTCGCGCTCTGCCCAAACGTCGGCCCAGTCTGCGCCCTCGGTCGTCGGCGTCAGCACCTCGCATCGCAGCCACGCACCTAGCGCACGGGCGCGCAGCGCGTCAGCCGCTTCGCGCCCTGCCTTGTCAGCGTCGGCGAAGATCACGATGTGGTTGACGCCTGCCGGCCATCGCCACGCCGCGAGGTTGCCGGCGCAGTAGGCGGCCACCGTGGGCACGCCCGATGCGCACCAAGCGGCCAGCGCCGTTTCGATCCCTTCGGCAATGCCGATGCAACCGCGCGCCGGCTTGAACAGCGGAATGCACGCGCCCGCCAGCGGCCCGGCCGCGCCGGTCAGCTTCTTCGGGCTGGGCAGGTCCGCTTTGCGACCATCGGTCGTCAGGTGGGTCCGGTGCTGGGCCACGATGCGGCCATCCGGTGCCACCAGCGGCGCCACCATCGCATGGAAAGTGCCAAGCATCTCGCCGCCGTGCCAGTAGGGCAGCGCTCGGTGATAGCGCAGGCACTCGGGCAGCGGCCAGACGCCGTCGAACCCGCGCCGCTTCAGGTACAGCGTCACCGGATCGCCCGGAACCAGCGGCACGCACTGCGCCCACACCTGGGTAATGCGCCGGGCGTTCTCGGCCCACTGCCGGCGTTGCTGGGCCTCGCGCTCTGCCGTGGCCCGCATCACCTGCTGAGCCAGTTCTACGCGCTCTTGGCGCGACATGCTGGCCCGATCCTGCGCGGTCCACACCTCACTGATGCCCTGCCGCCAGCAGCCAAAAACACCGCCGCGCAGGTCGTCGAAAAGCCTGTACCACCCGGAATCATCGGCGCGCCGATCGCTCGTGGCGAATCGCCGGAGCCGGCCCGGCTCGATCGCCTCGGGAGCATGGCCCAGCGTCGCCAGGATCGCCGCGCGGAAGTCTTGCAGGGCGTCATGCATGGTGCACCCCCAGCGCCTTCTCGATCACGCGACAGAAGCCCCGCAGCGTGGCGCCGTAGAGCATCGACACGATTACCGCCAGCTCGTCGGTGTCGGCCTGCTGGGCTTGCAGGCGGGCCAGGTACTGCGCGGCCTTGCTCTCGCCCTCGATCACTCGCAGCGCTTGCCCGGCCAGGGGTGCGGCCTGATAATCGGGACTGCTCTGCCTTGTCTGCCCACTGAAGCCCTCGGCCGTCACTCCGGGGGCTTCGTCTTTCAGAGGCCGCTCAGGCGCGGCCGGGCCCGGCGCCGCTGCAACGGCCGGGGCTTCGTCACTTGCGGCGCGGCTCATTGCGCCGCCTCCACGCCCAGCAGCCGGCGCAACTCGCCCACAGGCCACGCCAAGCGGCCATTCACGCGCAGGGGGCGCAGCGGCCCGTTTTCCTTGCACGCCCACACCCGCAGCGTCTGCGGCTCGCGGCTCAAGTGATAGGCGGCGGTCTCGGTATCGACTGCCGCGCGGGTCTCGCGGTCAAGCGGGGGGAACTGCGCAGCGCTTGCCCCATCTCGGGCCTCGCTGCTGTGATGCGTTGCGCTTTGCATTGCTGGCCCTCCTTCGCCGTTGCGGCGTGTTGAGGCCCAAATCAGATTCCCCGGGTATCGCACCCCGTCAAGCGGGGTAGACATACTCCGTCAGCGCTTCATAGGTGCGCCAGCGGGCGGACGGGGTAAGTGCGGGGTACTACCCCAGCAGCCCAGTTAGCGCGCCACCTCTGCGCTCCGCGTCTCGTTCTTCGCGCGCCTTCCGAATATCCTTGCCGATGTTCGAGCGGTCGGCGGTCGGTCTCGTTCGCTTCTCAATCGCCGTGATGCGCGCGAGTGCACCATGCGTCCGGCCAGCCAAAACCTCGGCATCGTGCATTTGCAGTAAACGCGCTCGGCGCTGCTTCGGCGTCTCGATTGCCGATGCAGGCGCGGCGGAAGGTGGCACAGCGAGGGCAACAGGAAACCCATATCCCACCGATGCACGCAACCAGGCGTCAATCTCGCTTACCTCCACCGTGTCCCAGAAGTCGCGGATGGTCTCGCCCACCTCCAAG
>JBBIPS010000107.1:0-9014 GCA_037442725.1 Burkholderiales bacterium
GAGGCCGCGCATCATCGTCGTCGCGCGGGCGGCGCGGCGACCGGCGCGGGCGATCGTCCTCGATCTCGAACGGCTCGATCTCGATCTTCTTCTTGATCAGATGCTCGATGTCGGTGACCAGCCGCATGTCGTCGCGGTCGACCAGTGTCACCGCCAGGCCCGAGGCGCCGGCCCGGCCGGTGCGGCCGATACGGTGGATGTAGTCCTCGGCGTTGAAAGGCACGTCGAAGTTGAACACCGCCGGCAGGTCGGCGATGTCCAGCCCGCGCGCCGCGACGTCGGTGGCCACCAGCAACTCGACCTCGCCGCGCTTGAAGGCGTCGAGGGATTTCAAACGCTCGTCCTGCGATTTGTCGCCGTGCAGCGCCGCGGTCTTCAGCCCCTCGCGCTCGAACGATCGCGCCAGCCGCGCCGCGCCAAGCTTGGAGTTGACGAACACCAGCGCCTGCGTCAGCGCGCGCGTGCGCAGCAACTGGCGCACCACCGCACGCTTGTCGTCGTCGGTGACGCTGTAGAAGCGCTGCTCGACGTTGGTCGCGGTGGCGTTGGGCCGCGCCACCTCGACCGTGATCGGGTCCTGCAGATAGCTCTGCGCCAGGCGGCGGATCTCGGGCGAGAAGGTGGCCGAGAACAACAGCGTCTGGCGCTGCCCGGGCAGGTAGGACAGGATGCGCTGCAGGTCGGGCAGGAAGCCGATGTCGAGCATGCGGTCGGCCTCGTCGAGCACCACGTACTCGACCTGGTTCAGCACACAGTTCTTGCCCTCGATGTGGTCGAGCAGCCGCCCCGGCGTGGCGATCAGCACCTCGACGCCGCGCTTCAACTCGGCCGTCTGCGGCTTCATGTCGATGCCGCCGAAGACCACCGTCGAGCGCAGGTTCGTGTGCATGGCGTAGGCGGCGACGTTGTTCGCCACCTGGATCGCCAGCTCGCGCGTCGGTGCCAGCACCAGCGCGCGCACCGGGTGGCGTGCCGGCGACATCGACGCGTTCTCGTGCCGCATCATCTTCTGCAGCAGCGGCAGCGCGAAGGCTGCCGTCTTGCCGGTGCCCGTCTGCGCCGCGCCCATCACGTCGCGGCCGGCCAGCACCAGCGGGATCGCCTTGGCCTGGATCGGCGTCATCGACGTATAGCCCGAATCGGCGACGGCGCGCAGCAGCTTGGCGTCCAGCGCCAGCGTCGCGAATTCCTGCGCGCCGCTCTCGACGCCGGGGCCGGCAGTCGGCTCGGCCGCGCGCGCGGCAGCCGGCAGGTCGATGGAGCCTCGTGTGGGGGTGTCTACTATCATGAACCGGGGATTATCCCCTATGGGTCAACGCTGGCGATCGAGCCCGTGCGGTGCGCCGCGCCGCGCCGGGGCCGGGCCGGCGGCGCCACAACTCGAATCACCTGCCATGAAATTGTTGTTGTTGGGGCCCGCCGGCCAGGTCGGCTGGGAGTTGCAGCGCGCGCTGGCGCCACTCGGCGACGTGGTCGCGCTCGGCCGCGGCGATGGCAATCTGTGTGGCGATCTGGCGCAGCCGGCGCGGCTGGCGGCCAGCGCGAGGTCGCTGCGACCTGACGTGATCGTCAATGCCGCGGCCTACACCGCCGTCGACAAGGCCGAGAGCGATGCCGCGCTGGCGCACCGGGTCAACGCAGACGCACCCGGTGCGTTGGCGCGCGAGGCGGCAGCGCTCGGCGCCTGGCTGGTGCACTACAGCAGCGACTACGTCTTCGACGGCAGCGGCAACCATGCCCGCGACGAGGCCAGCCCGACCGGCCCGCTCAACGTCTACGGCCGCAGCAAGCTCGAAGGCGAGGAGGCGATCCGCGCCAGCGGCTGCCGCCACCTGATCCTGCGCACCGGCTGGGTCTACGCCGCTCGCGGCAACAACTTCGCGCGCACGATGCTGCGCCTGGCCGGCGAGCGTGAGCACCTGACCGTCATCGACGACCAGATCGGCGCGCCCACCGGCGCCGACCTGCTCGCCGACATCACCGCGCACGCGCTGCGCGCGCTGGTGCAACGCCCCGAGCTGGCCGGCACTTACCACGCCGTGGCGGCAGGCCAGACGAGCTGGCACGGCTACGCACGATTCGTGATCGAGCAGGCGCGCGCAATGGGACTGGCCGTCAAGGTGGCACCCGACGCGATCGAGCCGGTGCCCACCAGCGCCTTCCCGACTCCGGCGCGCCGGCCGTTGAACTCGCGCCTGGCCACCACCCGGCTGCGCAGCGCCTTCGGCCTGCATCTGCCAGCCTGGCAGACCGGCGTGGCACGCATGCTGGCGGAGCTGTGCACGGGTGGATGACAGCCGCCGCCGCGCGATCGCACCCCATCGAGAAGCGCACCGGCGGATCGACACACGTCGACGCGGCGGCAAGACGATGCGAACCACGGTCGAGCGGGCCGACCTGCGGCGGATGCGCGGGCGCAGGCGCTGGTCGCGAGCGCGTGGCTCCATGCCGCCGACCCGCAACACGCCCGCTATGATCACCCGCTGCGCCCTCAGACGCCGCTGAAACGATGAAGATCCTGCCCACCAAGCTGCCCGGCGTGCTCACCCTCGAACCCAGGGTGTTCAGCGATGAGCGCGGCTGGTTCATGGAGAGCTTCAACCAGCAGCGCTTCCACGCCGGCCTTGTGGCGCTGGGCCAGCCCTTGCCGCGGCCGTTCGTGCAGGACAACGAATCGAGCTCGCGCCGGCACGTACTGCGCGGGCTGCACTACCAATTGCCGCCGCATGCGCAGGGCAAGCTGGTGCGCGTGGCGATGGGCGCGGCGTTCGACGTCGCCGTGGACATCCGCCGCGGCTCGCCCAGCTTCGGCCGCTGGGTCGGGGTCGAACTCAGCGCCGCCAACCGCCGGCAGATGTGGATCCCCGAGGGCTTTGCGCACGGCTTCATTGCGCTCGAGGACGACACGCGCTTTCTCTACAAGACCACCGACGTCTACGCCAGCGACTGCGAGCGCGCCGTCGCCTGGAACGATCCGACCATCGGCATCGACTGGCCGGCCGGCATCGGGCCGCTGCTCGCCGCCAAGGACAGCGCGGCGCCGCGGCTGCACGACGCCGAAGTCTTCGACTGAGAGCCTGACCCACCGCACCCCGATGATGAACCCGGACCCCGCGCCATGACGACTCCTTCCGCCTACGAACAGGCCCGGCAGGCGCTGCGCGCGGCGCCGCGCACCTGGCTCGTCACCGGCGTGGCCGGCTTCATCGGCAGCCACCTGCTCGAGACCCTGCTCGGCCTCGGCCAGCGCGTCGTCGGGCTGGACAACTTCGCCACCGGGCACCGGCATAACCTGGACGATGTGCAGGCCGCCGTCGGCAGCGCGGCCTGGGCGCGCTTCCGCCTCCATGAGGGCGATATCCGCTCGCTGGCCGATTGCCAGGCCGCGTGCCTGGGCGTCGAGCTGGTGCTGCACCAGGCCGCGCTCGGCTCGGTGCCGCGCTCGCTGGCCGACCCGGTCACGACCAACGCCGTCAACATCGACGGCTTCGTCAACATGCTGGTGGCCGCACGCGATGCCAAGGTGACTCGCTTCGTCTACGCCGCCAGCAGCTCGACCTACGGCGACCACCCTGCGCTGCCCAAGGTCGAGGACACCATCGGCCACCCGCTCTCGCCCTACGCGGTGACCAAGTACGTCAACGAGCTCTACGCCGATGTCTTCGCGCGCAGCTATGGGCAGCAGAGCATCGGGCTGCGCTACTTCAACGTCTTCGGCCCGCGCCAGGATCCCGACGGCGCCTACGCCGCGGTGGTGCCGCGCTGGACCGCAGCGCTGCTCAAGGGCGAGCCCGTCACGATCAACGGCGACGGCCGGACGAGCCGCGACTTCTGCTTCGTCGCCAACGCCGTGCAGGCCAATGTGCTGGCCGCGACCACAGTCAACCCGGCCGCGATGAACCAGGTCTACAACGTCGCGGTGGGCGACCAGACCACGCTCGACGAGCTGCACGCGCTGCTGGCCGAATGCGTCGCCGCGCGCCGCCCGGGCTGGCGCGGCGCGCCGCCGCTGTACCGCGACTTCCGCGCCGGCGACGTGCGCCACTCGCGCGCCGACATCGGCAAGGCGCGCGCGCTGCTCGGCTACGCGCCGACGCACGACATCCGGCAGGGCCTGGCGGTGCTCGCGGCCGGGTTCGCGGCGCCGCCGGTCAGCGCCGGATGATCAGCCAGCGCGGCGTGCGCAAGCGCACGATGCGCCAGTACAGGCCCGCATAGGCAAAGCCGAACCCGACGATGCACGCGCCCAGGATCGGCGTGCTGTCCCACCAGATCGACGCCGGCGCCAGCGCCAGCAGGCACAACGTCCACAGATAGGGCGAGGTCATCGAATTGCGCCGCGTCGCCGCGCGCGCACTGCCGTCGGCGGCGGCCCGACGCAGCAGCCGCCGGTAGATCAGCGAGTGCAGGTGGATGCCGTCGGGCAGGCCCGGCGGCAGCTTCCGGAGGAACCAGCGCCGATAGATCGAGAACACCGTCTCGAACACCGGGTAGATGCACACCAGCAGCGGGAACATCGGCGACACCCGGGCGTTGCGGTGCAGCAGCAGGATCGCCAGCTCGGCGACGATGAAACCCAGCAGGTAGGCGCCGCCATCGCCGAGGAAGATCAGCCCGCGCGGAAAGTTCCAGACGAAGAATCCCAGCAGCGCGCCGATGCCGGCCAACGCCAACGATGCCACCAGCGCGTCGCCGACCTGCGCAGCGACCCAGGCCACGCTGAGCAGGATCAGCACGCCGCACATCGAGGCCAGGCCGTTGAAGCCGTCGATGATGTTGAACGAGTTGGTGACGCCGGTGACGACGAAGATGGTGACCAGCAACGCACCCAGCGGGTAGGCGACGACGGTGTCGAGCAGCGGCAGGTCGGTGCGTTCGATGGTGGCGTCCAGCAGCCACACCAGCAGCGCGGCGGACAGCGCGGTAAACACGAGGCGGCGGCGCGGACTGATGTTCTTGGTGATGTCCTCGGCCAGGCCGGCGAGGAACATCGGCAGGCTGGCGCCGAGCAGCTGCCAGGTCAGCCAGGCGTTGCCGCGATCGCGCAGGCCGAGCACCGCCACCGCCCCGACCAGGCCGAACATGATTGCCACGCCGCCGACGCGCGGCACCGGCCGGGTGTGGAATTTCTGCGGTCCGTCGAGGTCCGAGTCGGTCCAGAGGCTCGCGAGGCGCGTCGGCGACCGGGCCACGAGCACCAGCAGCAGTGCCACGACCGTGGAGACGGCAAAGGCCGTGAGCAACGTCAGCATGGCGCGCAAGTGTAGTGTCCGGCCGCGGTCGGCCGCTAGGAGGCGGTCGCTACAATCGCGCCGGTCGGCTCGCCGTGTCGCCGTGCGTCGCACCCGGCGCCGACGCACCCAACCCAACGCGGCGTGTGCCGTTCCACCTTGCCGATGCAGCCTCCCTCCTTCGGACATCGCCGCGCCCGAATTGCCGCCTGGCTTGCGGCGCTCGCCGGCCTGCTCGTCGCACTGCCCGCGGGCGCGCAATCGGACACCTCGATCGTCGGCCAGATCACCGGCGGCGCCGGTCCGATCCGGCTGCAGCAACCGCAGAGCGCGCTGACCGACCGCAAGAAGGCCGGCACCGCGCAGGACAACGCCGCGATCACGGCGGCCGACAAGGCCAAGGGGCTGCAGGCGGGATCGCAGGTGCTCGACAACACCGCCGAGTTGCAGCCCGGCGATGAGCGCACCATCCTGAAGAACGGCTACCGGCCCGGCGAGTTCGAGCGCTATGTGCAGCGGCTGGCGAACAGCTTCGAGATCCGCCGCCTCGGCGCGGACCTGATGGTCGACCAGAGTGCAGTGGCATCGGCAACGGCGTCGACAACGCGCGATGCCACCGACGCGCTCGACATCAGCCAGGTCGTGCCGGCCGACTACGTGGTCAGCGCCGGCGACGAGGTGCTGGTGTCGATGTCGGGTTCGGTCGACGCCGATCTTCGGCTCATCGTCGACAGCGGCGGGCGCATCCAGGTGCCGCGCATCGGCTCGGTGCGGGTGGCCGGCGTCAAGTACCAGGACCTGGCTGCCGCGATCGACCGCCAGGCGCGCCGCGTGTTCAAGAACTACGAGCTCAGCGCATCGCTGGGCCGGCTGCGCGGCGTGCGCGTCTTCGTCACCGGCTTCGCCGAGAAGCCTGGCGCCTACAGCGTCAGCAGCCTCGCGACGGTGTCTTCGGTGCTGTTCCAGGCGGGCGGCCCGGCAGCGGCCGGCAGTTTCCGCCACATCGACCTGCGCCGCCGCGGCCAGGTCGTCTCGCGCATCGATCTGTACGACCTGATCGTGCAGGGCGGCCGCGACGCCGACCCGCTGGTGCAGGCCGGCGACGTGATCCACATCGGCGCGGTCGGCAAGCAGGTGGCGATGATCGGCAGCGTCAACAGGGCCGCGGTGTTCGAACTCGAACCGGGCGAGACCGTCAGCGACGTGCTGCAGATGGCCGGCGGGTTCAACTCGGTGGCCGACCGCAGCCGCATGGCCGTCGAACGCCTCGCCGACCGCGGCGAGCAGCGCATCCGCCAGCTCGCCTGGCCGGCCGACCGCACGCAGGCGCTCGACGCCGGCGACGTGGTGCGGGTGTTCAGCGCCGTGGCCGCGACCCTGCCGCTGGCGCGCCAGAGCAAGCGCGTTCGCGTCGAGGGCGAGGTTGCCCACCCGGGCGACTTCATCCTGCCGCCGGCCAGCAGCATCGCCGACGCGATCCGCGCCGCGGGTGGGCTCACGCCCGCGGCAAACGTCTACGGCACCGAATTCATGCGCGAATCGGTGCGCCAGTCGCAGATCCAGAACTACGAGCGCGCACTGCGCGACCTCGAGCTCGAGTTCAGCCGCAAGTCCACGCTCGCCGCCACGCAGACCCCCTTGCCGACCAAGGCGTCGGAGGACGGCGTCACGCTGCTTGAGTTGCAGTTGCAGCGGCTTCGCAACGTCAAGCCCAGCGGCCGCGTCGTGCTGCAACTGGCGCCCGACGCTCGCGAGCTGCCCGACCTGGCGCTCGAGGACGGCGACCGGCTCTACGTACCCGCCACCCCCAACACCGTGGGCGTGTTCGGCAGCGTCTTCAACGGCGGCAACTTCCTGTTCCAGAACGATCGCACGGTGGGCGACTACCTCAAGCTCGCAGGCAGCGGCACGCGCAACGCCGATGCCGACAGCGTGTTCGTGATCCGCGCCAACGGCAGCGTCGTCAGCGCGCGCCAGTACAAGGGCATCTTCGGCATCGGCAACGCCGATGCGCTGGCCAGCCAGGCGGTCTACCCAGGCGACACGGTGTTCGTGCCAGACGAGGTGACCAAGACCGCCTTCATGCAGAACGCCAAGGACTGGAGCCAGTTGCTGTACCAGTTCGCGCTCGGCCTGCTGGCCATCAAGGCTTACTGACATGGATACGCCTGCCGGCGCGGATCAGGGCGAACCGGACGATCTGCTGCTGCCGCTGCTGCGGCGCTGGCGGCTGCTCGTCCTCGGGCCGATCGCGATCGGTCTGGCCACGCTGGGCGGCACCTACCTGATCACGCCGATGTTCACGGCGCGCACCTCGTTCCTGCCGCCTCAGCAACTGCAAGGCGCGGCGGCGACGGCACTGGCATCGCTCGGGGCGCTGTCCAACCTGGTCGGCGCGTCGGCCGGCGTCAAGACGCCGGCCGACCAGTACGTCGCGCTGCTGCAGAGCACCACGGTGGCCGATCGCATCATCGACAGGTTCGACCTGCTCAAGGTCTACGACGAGGAGTACCGTTTCAAGGCCCGCAAGGAGCTGGCCAGGAACACCCGTGTCGCCGCGGGCAAGAAGGACGGCATCATCGCCGTCGAAGTGGATGACGAGAGCCCGAGGCGGGCTGCCGAGATGGCCAACCGCTATGTCGACGAACTGCGCGCGCTGACCAACCGCCTCGCGCTGACCGAAGCGCAGCAGCGGCGCATGTTCTTCGAAGGCCACCTGCAGCGTACGCGTGACCGGCTCGCCCAGGCCCAGCTCGCGCTGCAGTCCAGCGGCTTCAACCAGCAGTCGCTGAAGGCCGAGCCCAAGGCGGCGGCCGAAGGCTATGCCAAGCTCAAGGCCGAAGTCACCACCGCACAGGCGCGACTCGATGCACTGCGCAGGAACCTCACCGAATCCGCGCCCGAAGTCCAGCAGGGCGAAGCGGGAATCGCGGTACTGAAGGCGCAACTGGCGCAGATCGAGTCGACGGTCAACCTGGGCAGCTCGGCCGACTACATCGGCAAGTACCGCGAGTTCAAGTACCAGGAGGCGCTGCTCGAGCAGTTTTCGCGCCAGTACGAGCTGGCCCGAGTCGACGAGAGCCACGAGGGCCTGCTGCAGGTGGTCGACACCGCGCAGCCACCCGAGAAGAAGTCCTGGCCCAAGCGCGCCTTGCTGGCCAGCGCCGGCACGGTCGCCGGCTTCATCCTGGTGCTGGCCTGGGTGTTGGCCAGCCACCGCTGGCAACAGGCTGCGGCGCGGCCGGGCGCTGCGCAGCGCGTGGCGCGCCTGCGCGCCGCACTGGGTCGACGATGAGTCCGGTCTCAATGGGACCGGACGGCCGGATCGGCCGGAACCTTCGGCACGCACGGCCGGGCTGCGCTCCGCCACACGACTTCACCGCGGACTTGGCGGCGATCGCCCCCGGCCGTGCGGTGCGCCTGGAGCGGGCAACCGGCAGTGCATGAAGGCCGCCAGCGTTGGCTGGAGCGCAGCCGGCCTGGCGGCGCCGCTGATCGTCGCGCTGCTGGCGCTGCCACCACTGCTCGCCCGGCTCGGCGCCGAGCGCTTCGGCCTGCTCTCGCTGGCCTGGGCGCTGACGGCGATGTCGGGGCTGTTCGACCTCGGGCTGGGGCGCGCGACGACGCGGATGATCGCCGACCAGCTCGGTCGCGGCGACCGGCAGGCGCCGCGCGGCACGATGACCGCGTGCTGCCATTCGTACAGGGGCAGTGTCACGAGTTCGGGATATTCGGCCAGCGCCTCGGTCGCAATCCCGACATCGGCCTTGCCGTGCACCACGT
>JBBIPS010000108.1:0-8922 GCA_037442725.1 Burkholderiales bacterium
GGTAAAAGCGGGAGCGGTGGAGCAGCGGGCGCGACGGGCGGAACCGGCGGTGTTGGGGGAGCGAGTTGCACCAGTGTGACCGCGTGCGGTGGCGACATCGTCGGAACGTGGACGGCGATGTCGTCGCCAGCGCGGAGCTCTGGTCGGCCGTGCCGCAGGTCGCGGCGCCGGCGGCTGTGGCGCCGGTGCCGCGACCCACACCGCAACCCGTGCCGCAGCCTGCACCGCCGCCTCCCGAACCCGTGGTGACGCCACAGCCACCGAAAGTCGCCGTGCCCATCGAGCGCCGCGTCGAGCCACCGCCCGAGCGCAACGACGCACAGATCGCGATCGAGAAGGCCGAACGCGCGAGGAAGCTGCAGCAACAAGCCGCCGAGCACGAACAGGCGCGCCAGGCCGCGCAGGCACTCAAGGTCCAGCAAGCCGCGGCCGAACGCGCGCGCCGCGACAAGCTGAAGGAAGACAAGCGCCTGAAGGCGCTGGCCGCGCAACGCGAAGCCGAGCGTGAAGCGAAGGTGCAGGAGCAGCGCATCGCGCAACAGCGCACGGAAAATCTCAAGCGCATGCTGGGCCAGGCGGGCGCCACCGGCGCGCCGACGGCCAGCGGCGAGGCGGCGCGCGATGCCGCGCCGTCGGCCGCCTATGCCGGGCGCATCAAGGCGCGCATCAAGCCCAACATCGTCCTCACCGCCGAGGTGGCAGGCAACCCGGTGACCGAGGTCGAGGTCAGGAGCGCCGCCGACGGCACGATCGTCGGCCGGCGCATCGTCAAGCCCAGCGGCAACCCGGCCTGGGACGACACCGTGCTGCGCGCGATCGACCGCACCGGCTTGCTGCCGCGCGATGTGGATGGCCGCATCCCGGCGACGATGATCCTGGTCTTCCCGCGCCGCGAGTAGCGCTGCCGCAGGTCATGGCGCTTCACTGCACGCGGCGCACGCGCGGCGAGCGATTGCTGCCTTCGACCTCGAGATAGTAGGCGCCGAACGCGCCGCGGCGCACCCGCACCTTCGGGTTCACCGCGTCGATCACGCCCGTGCTGTCGTCGCTGATCTGCCAGACCTGGCCGTTGGCGAAGCGGATCCGGTCGCGCGGGCCCCAGCCGTCGAAGCGGCCCTCGACGTGGCTGTCGATGGCGTCGAGCTCGAGCCTGGCGGCCTGCTTGTCGAGCCCGAACTGCGCCGGCGCCTGTCGCGGCGGCGGCGTCGCGGCGACCGCGCCGACCGCGATCGCGTCGTAGCAGGCCAGCCGGCGCGCGGCGTCGGACAGGGTTCGGCACTGCAGCAAGGCAGCGTCGTCGGCCGCCGCGGCGGTCGCGGCCATCAGCAGGGCCAGGCAGGTCAGCGGGGTGGCGATTGACACGGACGATCTCCAGGCGGGTCGCGTTGGCACCGGCGACGCAGCGACGGCGTGGCGCCGTCACGGTCACGGGCAGTTTCGCATGGCCAGGCCCCACGCCCGACGCCCTTGCGCACCCGATGCGCCGGCGTGACGGCCCGACGCCGAAGCCACGCTCCGATGCAGCGTCAGGATGCCCGCCGCGGCGTCCGGCAACGCCTGGCGCCGGCGTGGGCCTGCTCTGCGCGCGTCAGCGCAGATCGATCTCGTCGACGTACGCCAGGCTGCGGCTCTGGGTGTTGTCGGCGTCGGCGCCGACCGAGATGCCGACCAGCGGCGGCGGCGCGGCGGCCTCATCGCCGAACAGGCGCATGAAGTCGGCCGCCACATCGCGCCGTTCGGCCAACCAGGTGTGCAGCGCAGACTCGGGTCCGCGCAGCACGATGAATCGCACGCGCCGGGTGAAGGCGTTCTCGACCAGCGTGCCGGGTGCCAGGTGTGCATCCCAGACGTAGCAGACGCTGGCCGCCGGCAGGGCCTCGCTGCTGCGCGCATTGGACAGGCGCAGCAACTGGCGCTCGACGAAGGGCACGGCAGCGATCGGCAGGTCGAACAGTGCGCAGACCTTCACCGGGCTGTCGTCGCCGTCCTTCTGCAGCAGGTTCGAGCGCGGGATGGGCACGTCCAGCCGCCAGCGCCAACTCAGCGTGCGCGCGCGCGTCCCGGCCGGCAGCGGGTGCACCAGGTGCCCGTACGACGAATCGGCGTCGACGCGCAGCACGCGCCGGCCGTCCAGCCCATCGATCGTGAAGCGTGTCAGGGGCTTGGTCTGCCCCGGCATGCCGACCCCATGCCAGGGCGCAGCGGGGCTGTCGCCGTTCGCAACCAGCGCAGCCAGCAACGGCGGCGCGGACCGGGCGGCACCCGCCATCACCGCCAACGCGCAGGCCCAGAAGAGTCGTTTCATGTCCCACGCCTTTCGTCCGCCGCAAGTCTCCGCGGGCCTCGGGCCGGCCGCGGCGACGTCGGCGCCCATCGAGGCGGGCGTCGCGCAGCGGCGCTCGACTGCACGCGAACCAGGGGCCAGCCGGCCACCGACGGCACGCCCACCGTCGTCGCCACGCCGGCCGATCATCACCGAGGTCTCGCCGCCCGCCCCGGATGAACGCAGGTCGAGTCCAGCATCGTGCCGCGCGAGCGACGCGCACAGCCTGTGCGCGTCGTGGTCCTCGCTTGGCACAGGCATGACGTTCGACGCCGCCATCGGGCCGATTGTCGACGCGCGCCCCGCGCAGCCGCCACCGACTCGGCGCAAACACCGCTTCGGCCGAGCGACCGAGCCGCCAGACCAGCGACGACACGCTGAAGAGGATCGGCAGCGCGATCACGAAGGCGACGGTTGCGCACGCGGCTGACCGAAGCGCGACGTCGGCGGACGGGTCGCGTCCTCGCTGCCGGCACGCGCAGCGCCGGCACGCGACGGACACAGGTTCCGAGTGCGTTCATCGGGCCGCCGGCGCTGCGGGTGCCGGGCCTGCCGACGTGGAATCGGCGCCTGCGGTGGCCTGCGCGGGGATCAGCCGCACCCGCGCACCCGCGACGCTCACGACCTGGCCGGCGTGCAGCCTGGCGGTCTTGCGCAACTCGTCGCGGCCGTCGACCTGCACCCTGCCCGCGGCCACCATGGCCTTGGCGAGGCCGCCGCTGGCGGCCAGACCGGTGGCCTTGAGCAGGCGGTCGAGCGTGATGGACTCGCCGCGCAATTCCAATTCGATGATCTGCATCGGACGCACCGCGCAAAGCCTTCATTGTGCGTCGCGCGCCGCCGCGGCTGGCACACTTGCCGCCATGCCACCCGACGCCGCACGCCAGCACAGCCCCGCCGCCGAGCGCAACCAGGGGCCGATCCTGCAGGTGCTGCGGCGCGTGCTGCCGGTACAGGGCCGCGCGCTCGAGATCGCCTCGGGCAGCGGCCAGCACGCGCAGCACTTCGCCGCCGCCCTGCCCGGCTGGACCTGGCAGCCGACCGACCCCGACCCTGCCGCGCTCGCATCGATCGGCAGCCGTCTCGATGAGGCTGCGTGTCCCAACCTGCTGGCGCCGCGGCGACTCGATGTGCTCTGGCCTGCCTGGCCGGTCACGGGCGTGTTCGACGCCGTCTTCTGCGCCAACCTGCTGCACATCTCACCCTGGCCCGCCTGCGCCGCGCTGATGCAAGGCGCTGCGCGCCACCTCGCTGCGGGCGGGCTGCTGCTGACGTACGGGCCGTACTTCGTGCAGGGCGCAGTGACGGCGCCGGGCAACCTCGCCTTCGACGCCGACCTGCGCGCGCGCAATGCGGACTGGGGCCTGCGCTGGCTGCACGATGTGCTCGCCCAGGCGCAGCTGGCAGGCTTGCAACTGCGCGAGCAGGTGGCGATGCCGGCCAACAACCTGACGCTGGTCTTCCGGCGCGTGTGAACTCTGCCAGCCACGCCGCGCTCGTCCGCTCGACCACCGTTGCAGCACGGCGGTTCGCGAGCGCGCCTGAGCGGCCCTTGCGGCTTGGGTCAGAGGCTGCGAGCACCCCGAGGCGGCAAGCCATGCCGACCGCGGCGCGTCGCTTGCCCGTGCGGCGGAACTGACCGCCATCGACCGCGCTGTTCGAGCGTTCGCCACACCGCAGGTCACGCAGAATCGCGGCCATTCTTGGCGCAAATCGACCGCACCAATGGGCGGATGCCGGAACCCGTCACCGGCGCCAGGATGCCGGGCCTGGCACTCGATGCAGTGCCTGCGCCCATCCAGGGCCAGCTGCGGGTGGCCCTTTGCCTTTGCAGCGCGGAACCGGTCCGCCGTCGGCGCCTGCCTTCGGCCGCATGACAACGCGGCGTCGCGTCGCTTCGGTGCGTCGCGCCGGCCGCAGCGTCGCGCGGCGGCTTTGCCTTATGCTGTGAGGCCGCAGCGGCGCGCGATCGGCGCGTGCCGGCCATCCCACAGGAGGAGCGCCTTGGCGACCCCCAACTATTCGTACGAGAAGCGTCAGCGCGAGCTGGCCAAGAAACGCAAGGCCGAAGAGAAACGGCAGAAGAAGAGCGCCCGCAGCGACGCCACCGGCGACGTCGCCGCCGGGCCCGAAGCAGCCGATGCCACCCCGGCCGGCGCATCGCCGACGCCGCAGCGCTCCTGACCCGGCAGCACCACCGGCATTGCGAAACGACGAACCGCGGCACGTCAGGCCGCGGTTCTGCGCTTCAGGCCCCGGTGGCCGCCGGCATCGCTGCCGCAGCGGCGCCGGGCCGGTCCTTACAGCGAACGGATGTTCGCCGCCTGCAGGCCCTTGGGGCCTTCCTTCACTTCGAATTCGACGCGCTGGTTCTCCTGCAGGCTGCGGAAGCCACCGTTGTTGCGGATCTCGCTGAAGTGCGCGAACAGATCCTTGCCGCCGCCGTCGGGAGTGATGAAACCGAAGCCCTTGCCATCGTTGAACCACTTGACGACGCCGGTCTGCGTGGGATTACTCATGAAAGTTGTTCCTTGCGAATTTGCGTGGGAATTGAAGATGCCACCGCGCAGGCACCGTGCCTGCGGCGGACAAAGACACTCAGCAAACGTCGAATCGGGAGTTCTCACCTGGGCCGGCCGTGCAGCGCGGGGCGCTTCGGGCGGATCGGGAATAAGACCTTGTGGAAACGGCCTCGTGCATGTCGATGTAGCGCAAATGTATCAGCATTCGGGCATCGCCCCGAGCGCATGTCGACCGGCATGACCCGGCACGCGGCCTGTGCGTCCGGGGTGCCGCCGTAACATCGCGCCATGAGCACGCGCCTGGCCGACCGGCAGCAGTCCTTCGGGGAGGAACTGGCCAACGCCATCAGCCACGGGGTCGGCCTGTTGTTCGCGCTGGCCTCGCTGCCATTGCTGGTCCACTTCTCGGCACGTCGCGGGGGCCCGCTCGACGTCGCCGCGGCGAGCGTGTTCGCGGCGACCATGATCGTCCTGTACCTCGTCTCGACGCTCTACCACGCGCTTCCCGCAAGCCGCGCCAAGCACTGGCTGAATCGGCTCGACCACGCTGCGATCTACCTCTTCATCGCCGGCAGCTATACGCCGTTCGCACTCGGCGTGCTGCGCGGCGGCTGGGGCTGGACGCTGTTCGGCGTGGTCTGGGCCTGCGCGGCGCTGGGCATCGCGGCCAAGCTGTTCAACCGGCTCAGGCACGCGCTGTGGTCTACCGGCCTGTACCTGGTGATGGGCTGGGTCGCGCTGTTCGCGGCGCAGCCGTTGCTGCAACGCATGTCGGGGGTCGCTCTGGCCTTGCTGGTGGCCGGCGGGCTAGCCTACACCGCCGGCGCGGTCGTGTTCCTGTT
Source organism: Burkholderiales bacterium (assembly GCA_037442725.1). Classification (GTDB taxonomy): domain Bacteria; phylum Pseudomonadota; class Gammaproteobacteria; order Burkholderiales; family Burkholderiaceae_C; genus Pseudaquabacterium. Next base: position 5,688 of record JBBIPS010000108.1, read on the forward strand.
CGACTCGCGCGTGCGTTTCGCCCACTTCGTCTGGCACCTGTTCGTGCTGGCCGGCAGCATCTGCCACTTCTTCGCCGCGATGTGGCAGACGGGTTGAGCCAGCGCCAGGACCCGCCCCCGGGTTGCGGCACAACCCTGCCCCGGTGCGACCCGAGCGACCCGCGGTCGGCCGCTCCAGCCACGCCTCGTGCACCGTGCGGAAGTCGCCCAGCGAGTGGTCATCGACACCCACGCCACCGCAGATCCAGCCGCCACATCGCCTTCACCGATCGCAACAATCGCCCGAATGCTACACGTCGATGCCCGCAAAGCCCGCAGAATGGCGTCACGAACTCATCCAGTGCGACGCTCGTGAAATATCCGGGCTAGCCCGGCTCCCGCAGGGCCGCGACGATCGACGCCGGCACGGGCTGGCAGCGGCGAACGCCGCAGACGGCTCGCTCGGCCAACGGCGCGGCGCCCGGATCGCGAGGAACTTTCAAAGCCCGAGCGTCAACTGCGCAGCCTCGGACATGCGCGAGCGGTCCCAGGGCGGGTCGAACACCAGCTGCACCGTGGCCTCGCCGACGTGCGGCAAGGCCAGCACCTTGTCGCAGACGTCATTGGCGATGACTTCGCCCATGCCGCAGCCCGGTGCGGTCAGCGTCATGCGGATCGACACCTTCATCTTGCCGCCCTCCATCGGCTCGACGTCGCAGCCATAGACCAGCCCCAGCTCGACGATGTCCACCGGCATCTCGGGGTCGTAGCAGGTGCGCAGCACCTTCCACACCAGGTCCTGCACGTCGTCCGGGCCGGCGTCGGGCGGCACGGCGATGGCCTGCGGCGGGACCAGGCCGATGGCGTCGGCGTCGCTGCCCGCCAGGCGCATCAGTTGGCCGTGGACGAGCAGCGAGAACGACGAGCCCATCGCCTGCGCGATCTGCGCCCCGGTGCCCGCCGGCAGGTCGACCGGCGTGCCGTCGGGGATGCACTCGACGCGCACCGGCCGCGTCGTCACCACCGATTCGTAGAGGTGGCTCATGGCGTCTGGCTGCCCGCGTCGGCGCCGGCGGCAGCGTCGGCGCGGGCAGCCGCGACGGGTTCGGCCAGCGCGTGCATCAGTGCGTGCCAGCCGAGCAGCGCGCACTTGATGCGGCCCGGGTAGCGCCGCACGCCGGCCAGGCTGACGAGCTTGCCGAGCTCGGCGCCTTCGGGTTCGACCTCGCCGGTCAGCACGGCACGGAAGCGCTGCTGCAACTGCTGCGCGAACTCGACCTCGCGGCCCTTGACGGCCTCGCTCATCATCGACGCCGAGGCGATGCAGATCGCGCAGCCCTGGCCCCGGAAGCGGATGTCGCGCACGCGGCCCTGTTCGACCTCGAGCTGCACGCCGAGATCGTCGCCGCACTGCGGGTTGGTGCCGCGCGCCTGGTGCGTCGGCGCCGGCAGCGTGCCGAAGTTGCGCGGCGCGCGCTTGTGCTCGACGACCACTTCCTGGTAGAGATCGTCCTCGGCATGGTTCATCGCAGGATCCTCAACGCGCGCGCGACGCCGGCGAGCAGCCGCTCGACCTCGTCGTGCGTGTTGTAGAGCGCGAACGAGGCGCGCGTCGTCGGCCCGAGGCCGAGGTGGTCGAGCAGCGGCTGCGCGCAGTGGTGGCCGGTGCGCACGGCGATGCCCTGCTCGTCGAGCAGCGTGCCGATGTCGTGCGGATGCACGCCTTGCGCGACGAACGAGACGATCGCCGCTGCGCCGGCCCCGGGCGACAGCACGGTGACGCCGTCGATGGCGGCCAGTCCGGCCGCCGCCTGGGCGCGCAGCGCACGCACGTGGGCATCGATCGCGCCGCGGCCGATGCCGTCGATGAACGCCGCGGCGGCGGCCAGCCCCACCGCACCGGTGACGTTGGGCGTGCCGCCTTCGAGCCGCGCCGGCAGCTCGGCGAAGCCGGCGTCGGCCGCGCCGACCCACTCGACCATGTCGCCGCCGAAGCGCAGTGGCGCCAGCCGCTCGAGCGCCGCGCGCCGACCCACCAGCACGCCGATCCCCATCGGCCCGTACATCTTGTGGCCCGAGAAGGCCATCAGGTCGCACGCCAGCGCGGCCAGGTCGGGCACCTCGTGCGCCACGGCCTGCGCGGCGTCGAGCACGGTGAGCGCGCCGGCGTCGGCGGCCTGCGCCAGCAAGGCTTCAAAGGGTGGACGCTCACCGGTGGCGTTGGCGCATGCCGTGAGTGCGAACACGCGCGTGCGCGGTGTCAGCAGCCGGGCCAGGTCTTCGGCATGGACGCGCCCCTGGGCATCGGGCCGCAGCAGGCGCAACGTGGCACCGCAACGCCGCGCCGCCTGTTGCCATGGCACCAGGTTGGCGTGGTGCTCGAGTCCGCTGACGACGATCTCGTCGCCGGCCCGGATCGCTGCGGGGGCGGCGCCGGTGCTCGTCGTGAGTCCGTTGGCCACCATGTTGAGCGCATCGGTGGTGCCCGAGGTGAACACCAGCTCGTGCGCCGGGCCGGCACCGACGAATCGCTTGACCTCAGCGCGCGCGCGCTCGAAGGCATCGGTGGCACGCTGGCTCAGCGTGTGCACGCCGCGGTGGATGTTGGCGCGGTCGTGCTGCTCGAAGTCGCGCATCGCGTGCTGCACCGGCAGTGGCGTCTGCGTCGTCGCCGCGTTGTCCAGGTAGGCCAGCGGCGCGCCGTTGACCTGCTGGTCGAGCACCGGGAACAGTGCGCGCAAGGCGGCCGGGTCGAGCGTGTCGGCGCGCCGCATCTCAGCCACGATCGGCCTCCTGCGCCGGCGTCGGCACGGCCAGGTGGTGCGCCACCAGTCGTGCCAGCATCGGCGCCAGCGCCAGCGTCTGCGGCAGGTCGGGTCCGCCCAGGCAGCGTTCGAGCAGCGCGCTGGCCATGCCCTCGATGATCAGGCCGCGTGCGCTGGCCTCGTCCAGGCCGCGCTGGCGCGCGTAGAACAGGGCATCCTCGGGCAGCGCGCCCCAGACCGCACCGTGCGAGGCCTGCACCTTGTCGTGGTGGATCTCGAGGTGCGGGCGCAGCACGAGCCGGGGCTGGCCGGCGGTGGGGATGCCGACCAGATGCTGCCGCGTCGCCGCGTCATCGGCACCCGGGGCGATGCGCGTATGCGCGTTGAGCACGGCGCGCGCCGACCCGCTGGCCAGCGCCAGGCCTTCGATCCCGCTCGACGTGTGCGGCGCGCCGTGCGCCACGCGCACCTGCGCGTCGAGCGTCGTCGCC
>JBBIPS010000109.1:0-8890 GCA_037442725.1 Burkholderiales bacterium
GGCACAACACCCGGCGGCGCTGGCCTTGGTGGCCGGCACGGTGCTGTTGATGCTGCGCACCAAGCTCAGCCCGCTGTGGCCCATCGCCGTGGGCGCGGTGGTGGGTGGGCTGGGTTTTTTGGGCTGAGCCCGGCAGGCCGAAGCCTTCAGCGGCGCTGGCGCAGCGCCTCGTACAGGCACACGCCCGCCGCCACCGAGACGTTCAGGCTCTCGACCGCGCCGGCCATCGGGATGCGCACCAGTTCGTCGCAATGCCTGCGCGTGAGCTGGCGCATGCCCGCGCCCTCGGCGCCGAGCACCAGCGCCAGCGCGCCGGTGAGGTCGACGTCGTAGAGCGTGCGCTCGGCGTCGTCGGCCAGCCCGACGATGCGGATGTCGCGCTCCTTCAGCCCAGTCAGGGTGCGCGCCAGGTTGGTGACCATCAGATAGGGCATGGTTTCGGCGGCGCCGCTGGCCACCTTGGCCACCGTCGCGTTCAGCCCGACGGCATGGTCCCGCGGCGCCAGCACCGCGTCGGCTCCGGCGCCGTCGGCCACGCGCAGGCAGGCGCCCAGGTTGTGCGGATCGGTCACACCGTCGAGCACCAGCAGCAGCGGCGCGCCGTCGACCTCGTCGAGTACGTCGTCGACGGCATGAACCTGGGGCAAGGCCTCGACGCGCGCGACCACGCCCTGGTGGCGCGCGCCCCCGCTGAGCTGGCCCAGGCGCGCGTCGTCGCTGTCGACCAACCTCGCGCCGGCCGAGCGCGCGCGCTCGACGAACTGGCGCATGCGGGCATCGCGGCGACCCGCATCGACGTGGATCTCGACGATCGACGCCGGCGCTGTCTTGAGCCGCACGGTGACGGCGTGAAAGCCGAACAGGACCTTCAGTGCGCTCACTTTGTCCCCCAGGCGCCTGCCACCGTCGCTTCGACAGCGACGCCGCCCCGGCGGAGTTCTGGCCGGTTCATCGCCGCAGCGCCGCGAACAGCATGATCGCGCCGATGAGCAGCGGCTGATGCAGCATGTAGAAAGCGAGCGACCAGCGCCCCAGCACTGCCAGCGGCTGCAGCGTCGTCGGCAGCGTGCCGGCGAGCAGCCCCGGCTGCCGCTTCAGCAGCCACTGCCCGGCGGCGAGTCCCCAGAGCAACACGCCGAGCCACGGCAGCAGCGGCACGTAGTCCTCGGTGACGGGCTTGTGCGTGACCAGGCCGACCCAGTTTGTCAGGCGACTGTCGAAGAAAGGCAGCGCGACGAATTCCGGCAGTGCCAACGCGAGTGCGCCGAGCGGCCACAGCGCGGCACCCAGCGGCGCCGCCAGCCGGGCAGCGATCAGCATCAGCGCGATGCCGTGCAGCACGCCGAAGCTGATCCAGCTCTGCGGGAACATGACGGCCGAGCCGATCGATACCAGCACCGCGCAGCCGGCCACCTGCGACCAACGTCGCCAGAAACGGCGATCGAGCCACGGCCAGCGGCCTGCCCCGCAGTGCGGCGGGTCCAGCGCCAGCGCCTGCCCGAGTCCGGCGCAGAACAGGAAGGCGCTGACGATGAAGGTGCGCTGCAGCGTCCAGAACGGATCGAGGTGGAAGTCCTGGCGCCGCGCGAGCAGCCCGAAGTGGTTCAGGTCGAAGCCGAAGTGGTAGACCGCCATCCAGACGATGGCGGCGCCGCGCAGCGCGTCGAGCCGATCGAGGCGCGCGCGCTGCCGTGCCGCAGCGGTCGCGGTGACGGCACCCGCAGCCACTGGCCCGCGCACGGCGTGCCGGCAGCGCCGTTCTAGCGCCCGTTGATCGACTGGACGTCGCGCCTGAGCGCGCCGCAGAAGAGCTGGCGCGGGCGACCGATCTTGTATTCGGGATCGGCGATCATCTCGTTCAACTGCGCGATCCAGCCGACCGTGCGCGCCAGCGCGAACACCGCGGTGAACAGGGACACCGGAATCCCGATCGCGCGCTGCACGATGCCGGAGTAGAAGTCGACGTTCGGATACAGCTTGCGGGCGACGAAGTATTCATCCTCGAGCGCGATCTTCTCGAGCGCCATCGCCAGCTTGAACAACGGGTCGTCGTGCAGGCCGAGCGCATCGAGCACCTCGTGGCAGGTCTCGCGCATCAGCTTGGCGCGCGGGTCGTAGTTCTTGTAGACGCGGTGGCCGAAGCCCATCAGCTTGACGTTCGAGTTCTTGTCCTTGACCTGACGGATGAAGTCGCCGATCTTGGCCACGCCACCCATGCGCTGGATGCCGTCGAGCATGTTCAGGCAGGCTTCGTTGGCGCCGCCGTGTGCCGGGCCCCACAGGCAGGCCACACCCGCCGCGATCGCCGCGAACGGGTTGGTTCCCGACGAGCCGCACAGGCGCACGGTGGAGGTCGAGGCGTTCTGCTCGTGGTCGGCGTGCAGGATGAAGATGCGGTCCAGCGCGCGCTCGATCACCGGGTTGACGACGAAGTCCTCGCACGGCGTGGCGAACATCATGCGCATGAAGTTGCCGGCATAGGACAGCGAATTCAGCGGGTACATGTAGGGCTGGCCGGCCGAGTACTTGTACGCCATCGCCACCAGCGTCGGCATCTTGGCGATCAGGCGGATCGCGGCGATCTCACGGTGCTCCGGATTGTTGATGTCGGTCGAGTCGTGATAGAAGGCCGACAGCGCGCCGACCAGCCCGGTGAGCACCGCCATCGGGTGCGCATCGCGCCGGAAGCCGCGCAGGAAGAACTGCATCTGCTCGTTGACCATCGTGTGGTGGGTCACGAGCTTGTGGAAGTCGTGGCGCTGCGTCGCGTCGGGCAGGTTGCCGTACAGCAGCAGGTGGCAGGTATCGAGGTAGTCGCAGTTCACCGCCAGCTGCTCGATCGGGTAACCGCGATAGAGCAACTCGCCCTTGTCGCCGTCGATGTAGGTGATGCTCGACTTGCACGCCGCGGTCGACAGGAACCCGGGGTCGTAGGTGAACTTCCCAGTCTGGCCGTAGAGCTTGCGGATGTCGATCACGTCGGGGCCGATGCTGCCCTTGTAGATCGGCAGTTCGATGCTCGGGCTGCCGTCGGAGAACGACAGGGTGGCTTTCACGTCGGACGGTGTCATGGCGGTTCTCACTCTCGGTTCATCGGTCAGGCGATCGCCCGGTACCCGGCCCGCAACATGGCGAGCACCTCGAGCACTTCGGGGCGGGCCAGCGTCGCGTCGGGTTCACGGCGCCGCATCAGCAGGTCCAGTAGGTCGTTGTCGGGCAGGTCGATCAGCGTCTGCAGCCCCGCGGCATGGCCGACCGTCAGCGCTGCCTCGTAGCGGCGGAAGAAACGCTCGAACAGCAGGTCGTTCTCGAGCAGGCCGCGTCTGGCGCGCCACTTCAGCCGGTTGAGCTCGGTCGGTCCGAGGGCGGTGTCCATCGTCGGGCCCGGCGGCGATGATCGGCGGCACGCCTAGATGGCGCGCCGGACCATCATCTCCTTGATCTTGCTGATGGCCTTGGTCGGGTTCAGACTCTTCGGGCAGACGTCGACGCAGTTCATGATCGTGTGGCAACGGAACAGGCGGTACGGATCCTCGAGGTTGTCCAAGCGCTCGCCGGTGGCTTCGTCGCGGCTGTCGGCGATGAAGCGGTACGCCTGCAGCAGCCCGGCCGGGCCGACGAACTTGTCCGGGTTCCACCAGAAGCTCGGGCAACTCGTCGAACAGCTCGCGCACAGGATGCACTCGTACAGGCCGTTCAACTCCTCGCGCTCCTCGGGCGACTGCAGGCGCTCCTTCTCGGGCGGACGTGAGTCGTTGATGAGATACGGCTTGATCGAGTGGTACTGCTTGAAGAACAGCGTCATGTCGACGATCAGGTCGCGGATCACCGGCAGGCCGGGCAGCGGCTTGAGCACCACGGTGCCCGGCAGCGTGCGCATGTTGGTCAGGCAGGCCAGTCCGTTCTTGCCGTTGATGTTCATCGCGTCCGAGCCGCAGACGCCTTCGCGGCAACTGCGGCGCAGGCTCAGGCTGGGATCGGCCGCCTTGACCTTGATGAGCGCGTCGAGCAGCATGCGTTCGCTGCCGTCGAGGTCGACCTCGATCGACTGCATGTACGGCTTGGCGTCCTTGTCGGGGTCGTAGCGGTAGATCTGGAAAGTGCGCTTGGCCATGTCGTGGTTCCTGGGCTTTCAGAAGGTGCGGACCTTGGGGGCGATCGTGTCCACGGTGAGTGGCTTCATCCGCACCGGCTTGTATTCGAGCCGGTTGCCCTCGCTGTACCACAGCGTGTGCTTCAACCAGTCGACGTCGTCGCGGCCCAGCGGATGCTTGGGGTCGTCGGCGGGCCGTTCGTAGTCGACCACGGTGTGCGCGCCGCGGCATTCGTGACGTGCCGCGGCCGAGGCGATCGTCGCGCGCGCCACCTCGATCATGTTGTCCACCTCGAGCGCCTCGACACGCGCGGTGTTGAAGACCATGGACTTGTCCTTCAGGCCGATCGCCTTGACGCGTTCGGCCACCGCAGCCACCTTCGCCACGCCCTCGTCCATCAGCGCCTGGGTGCGGAACACGCCGGCGTGGTGCTGCATCGTGCGGCGCAGGTCGTCGGCGACCGTCTGCGAGTATTCGCCGCCGGTGGACGCATCGAGCCGCGCCAGGCGCTGCAGCGAGCGGTCGGCGGCGTCGGCCGGCAAGGGCTTGTGCGCCCTGGGCGCCTTGGCCAGCGCTGCGACGATGTGGTTGCCCGCGGCGCGGCCGAACACGACCAGGTCGAGCAGCGAGTTGCAGCCCAGGCGGTTGGCGCCGTGCACGCTGACGCACGAGCACTCACCGACTGCGTACAGCCCGTTCACCGGCGTCATCGGGTCGCCGTTCTTGGGCGCCACGACCTGGCCGTGCAGGTTGGCCGGGATGCCGCCCATCTGGTAGTGCAGCGTCGGCACCACGGGAATGGGCTCCTTGGTGATGTCGACGTTGGCGAAGTTGTGCCCGATCTCGTAGATCGACGGCAGGCGCTTCATGATCGTCTCGCTGCCCAGGTGCGTCATGTCCAGGACGATGTAGTCCTTGTTCGGACCGCAGCCGCGCCCTTCCTTGATCTCGCGGTCCATGCAGCGCGAGACGAAGTCGCGCGTGGCCAGGTCCTTGTACTCGGGCGCGTAGCGCTCCATGAAGCGCTCGCCGTTGACGTTGCGCAGGATGCCACCCTCGCCGCGGCAACCCTCGGTGAGCAGCACGCCGGCGCCGTAGACCCCGGTCGGGTGGAACTGCCAGAACTCGAGGTCCTGCAGCGGCAGGCCGGCACGCGCGGCCATGCCCAGGCCGTCGCCGGTGTTGATGAAGGCGTTGGTGCTGGCGGCGAAGATGCGCCCCGACCCGCCGGTGGCGAGCAGCGTCGTCTTGGCCTCGAGCAGATAGGTCTGTCCCGTCTCCATCTCGAGCGCGGTGATGCCGAGCACGTCGCCTTCGGCGTCGCGGATCAGGTCGAGCGCCATCCATTCGATGAAGAAGTTGGTGCGGGCCTCGACGTTCTGCTGGTACAGCGTGTGCAGCATCGCATGGCCGGTGCGGTCCGCCGCAGCGCAGGCGCGCTGCACCGGCTTCTCACCGTAGTTGGCGGTGTGGCCGCCGAACGGGCGCTGGTAGATCGTGCCATCGGCGTTGCGATCGAACGGCATGCCGAAGTGCTCGAGTTCGTAGACGACCTTGGGCGCCTCGCGGCACATGAACTCGATGGCGTCCTGGTCGCCCAGCCAGTCCGAGCCTTTGATCGTGTCGTAGAAGTGGTAGTGCCAGTTGTCCTCGCTCATGTTGGACAACGACGCCGAGATGCCACCCTGTGCCGCGACCGTGTGCGAGCGCGTCGGGAACACCTTGGACACCACGGCGACGTTCAGGCCGGCGCGGGCCAGTTGCAGCGCGGCCCGCATGCCCGAGCCGCCGGCACCGACGATGACGACATCGAACTTGCGCTTTGTGATCGAACTCATTTCTTATAGTCTCCACAGCACCTGGACCGCCCAACCCGTGCAGCCCACCAGCCAGACGATCGCAGCCACCTGCGCCACCAGGCGCATGCCGACCGGCTTGACGTAATCCATCAACACATCGCGTACCCCGACCCAGGCGTGCCAGGCCAGCGCGATGACGACGACGAAGGTCAGCACCTTCATCCACTGCTGCGCGAAGATGCCGGCCCAGCGGTCATAGCCCAGCGGCCCCGGGGCCAGGACCTGCACGAGCAGCAGCAGCGTGAACAGCAGCATCAGCGCCGCCGTGACGCGCTGGCTCAGCCAGTCGCGCAAGCCGTAGTGCGCGCCGACGACGACGCGCTTCGATCCATAGTTGACTGCCATTGCTTGTCTCCTTGGTGCGAACCCGATCCCGCGTCAGTACAGCGCGAACAGCTTGGCACCGAGCAACGCGGTCAGCGCCAGGCTCAGCACCAGCGTCACGATCGCCGACGACCGGCCCTGCGCCATGGCGACGCTGTGCGTGACGTCCATCCAGAGGTGCCGCGCGCCGGCGATGGCATGGTGCAGGTACGACCAGATCAGCGCCAGCGTCGCCAGCTTGACGATCACGCCCGGCAGCGGGCCGATGCCGACAGCGAACGCGCCGGCAAAGCCCTCGTACGAGATCTCCGACGTGATGCTGGCGTCGAACAGCCAGACCACAAAGGGCAGCAGCACGAACATCATCATGCCGCTGGCACGGTGCAGGATCGACACCACGCCGGCCACCGGCAAGCGGTACTGGAACGCGTCGATCAGGTGCATGGTGCCGGGGCGCGGTTTCGAGATCTCTGCCATAGGTCCTCGTCTTGTGGTTTGCCGAATCGAATGAGTTTATTGCAACACTGCGCGCGGACCCGTCACCGGGATGCGCCGCCTGCAACGTCTTCTGCTCTGCATCAATGCTTCAGGACTTGCCGATCCGCCCGAAGCGGCCGCGTCAACTCAGTTCGTTGCGATAGTAGTGCCTCTCGGTGTTGTAGAGACCGCGCCGCAACTCGACGGGCTCGTCGTCGTAGGTGAACGACAGCCGTTCCACGCCGAGCAGCGGCGTGCCGGGGGGCACGCCCAGCACCCTGGCGCTGGCCGCGTCGGCCGCGACGGCACGGATCTTCTCTTCGGCGCGGATCATGCGCACGCCGAACTCGGACTCGAACAGGCCGTACATCGGCCCCCTGGACTCGGCCAGGCGCTCGACGGTCAGGCCCTTGAACAGCGCGCCCGGCAGCCAGATCTCGTCGAACACGACCGGCCGGCCGCTGGCCAGCAGGACGCGCCGCAACTGCAGCACGGCATCCCCCGTGCGGCCGTTCAACGCACGTGCCACGTCGGCCGGAGCGCGCAGGCGGCGACAGTCGATCAGGCGACGCGTCATCTCGAGCGCAGCGCCATCGTCGGGCATCAGGCGCAGGAAGCGGTACTGGGTCTTGCGCTCGGCGTGGGTCGAGACGAAGGTGCCCTTGCCCTGGCGGCGTACCAGCAGGTTGTCTGCCGCCAGTTCGTCGATGGCCTTGCGCACCGTGCCCTGGCTGACGCGGAAGCGCGCGGCCAGTTCGAGCTCGCTCGGGATGGCCTCGCCCGGCTTCCACACCCCGGACTGCAACTCGCGCGTGATCAGTCCCTTGATCTGCTGGTACAGCGGACTGAAGGCCGGCCCGGGATCGACCGCGGCGCCGGCGGCAGCGGGCGCGGGCGTCGGCAGTGTCGTGGCAGTCATCAGGGCTATTCCAGCACAGACCGCGGCCGCCGTCCATCGAATGCTGACTGATGTCTTATAGATGACATAAGACTTTTGACAGTCCTGGGGACAACCCCTAGACTGACATAGACTGGCTGGCGCCGTCAGGTCGTGGCGACGACGCCGGCCGGCCGCGCAAGGCGGCAGCACCCCACCGCATCGATCCACCCCACCCTCGTCCTGGAGCCCCCATGAGCAAGAAGCCCGTTCGCGTGGCCGTCACCGGCGCCGCCGGCCAGATCGGTTATGCCCTGCTGTTCCGCATCGCCTCCGGCCAGATGCTCGGCGCCGACCAGCCCGTCATCCTGCAGCTGCTCGAGATCCCCGCCGAGAAGGCGCAGCAAGCGCTCAAGGGCGTGATGATGGAACTCGAGGATTGCGCCTTCCCTCTGCTGGCCGGCATGCAGGCGCACAGCGACCCGACGGCCGCGTTCAAGGACACCGACTACGCGCTGCTGGTCGGCGCGCGTCCGCGCGGCCCCGGCATGGAGCGCGCCGACCTGCTCGCCGCCAACGCGCAGATCTTCACGGCCCAGGGTCGCGCGCTCGATCAGGTCGCGAGCCGCGACGTGCGCGTGCTGGTGGTCGGCAACCCCGCCAACACCAATGCCTACATCGCGATGAAGTCGGCCCCCGGGCTGCCGCGCAGGAACTTCACGTCGATGATGCGGCTGGACCACAACCGCGCGCTGTCGCAGGTCGCCGCCAGGACCGGACGTCCGGTGGCGTCGATCGAGAAGCTGGCCGTGTGGGGCAACCACTCGCCATCGATGTACGCCGACTACCGCTTCGCCACCGCCGGCGCAGCGAAGGTCGCCGAGCTGATCAACGACCCGGCCTGGAATCGAGACGTCTTCCTGCCGACGGTCGGCAAGCGCGGCGCGGCGATCATCGCGGCCCGCGGCCTGTCCTCGGCGGCCTCGGCGGCAAATGCCGCGATCGACCACATGCACGACTGGGTGCTCGGCACGCAAGGCAAGTGGGTGACGATGGGCGTGGCCAGCAACGGCGACTACGGCATCCCCAAGGACGTGATGTTCGGCTTCCCCGTCACCACCGCGGGCGGCGAATACAGCATCGTCAAGGACCTGCCGATCGACACCTTCTCGCAGCAATGCATCGACAGGACGCTGGCCGAATTGCTGAGCGAACAGGAAGGCGTCAAGCACCTGCTGTGAACGCGCGGCGGCGCGCGC
>JBBIPS010000110.1:0-8756 GCA_037442725.1 Burkholderiales bacterium
GGAAGGCTGGCAGGCCCCGCTCTACTGGCGGCCGGCCGATGGCGGCTGGCGGCGCTTCACGCTGCACGGCGAGATGCCCGTGGTGCCCGCCGAGCCGGTGAGCCACGTCAGCTATTACGAGGCCGAAGCATTCGCGCGTTGGGCGCAGGCGCGGCCGAGATGACCGGTGCCACCGGCGCCGCGGCCTGCGCGGGCGGTGCGACGCGACGGCCCGGCGGGTCGAACAGCAGTGTGAACTCGCGCACCAGCCGGCCCGAGGCCCATGACAGCTCGACGATCACGTCGATGAAAGGCTCCTGCACCGCGCGCTCGCTCACGATGCGCAGATAGGGCCGGCCGTCGGCACGGCGCGCCAGCGTGGCCTGTGCGGCCGGCAACACGCTGTTGTAGTCGACGCCGGCGGCCCGGTAGGCGTCCGGCGGCGCGATGCGCACCGCCAGCGTCGACGCTTCCTCGGCACTCAGGCTGGTGATGTCGATCTCGGCGCGCAGGCCCTCCCCGAGCGCGGACTGCACGTTGACCCGCCCGAGGCCGAGCGCCCAGGTGTTGACCGACGCGAGGCTCAGGGCCGAGGCGGCGGCCAGCGCCAGCGCACTGCGGGCAGAAAGGTGGGTGCGGTTCTTCAAGGCGTCTCCAACAGTGGAATCGGCGGACCGGATACAAGATGTCCGCCTGGGACGAAGCTCGGGTTTGCGCGCGCCCCCGAACGGCCGCCGTGCGGCAACCGCCCCCAACGAGGGCGCGGCAGGAACGCCATGCCCCGACGGTCCCATGCGGAACGCGCCGTGACGCTGGTCAATCTGCCCGAAACCACAATAGCTTCAAGCATATAGGCTGACAAGCTCATGCAAAGGCTGATGTTCAGCCGAAATTCGTCCCCAGTTCGTGGCAAGCTGCAACTGTTGTCCCCTGACAACGCGCCTGATGCCACCGGTTACGCGTCGAGCAGGATGCGCAACATCCGGCGCAGCGGCTCGGCCGCACCCCACAGCAACTGGTCGCCGACAGTGAAGGCGCCGAGGTAGTGCGGCCCCATGGCGAGCTTGCGGATGCGCCCGACCGGGATGGTCATGGTCCCGGTCACCGCCACCGGCGTCAGTTCGCGCATCGTCGCCTCGCGGTTGTTGGGCACCACCCGGACCCAGTCGTTGTCGGCACCGATCATCGCCTCGAGGTCGGCTACCGGCACGTCCTGCCTGAGCTTGAACGTCAAGGCCTGGCTGTGGCAGCGCATCGCGCCGACGCGCACGCAGAAGCCGTCCACCGGCACGGCGGCCGAGCCGAAGTCCGCGCCGCAGCCGAGGATCTTGTTGGCCTCGGCCATGCCCTTCCACTCTTCGCGGCTCAGGCCCCAGCCCGGCTCGTCGCGCTGCCGGCCCAGCCCGAGGTCCTTGTCGATCCACGGGATCAGCGAGCCGGCCAGCGGCACGCCGAACTGTTCGGTCTCGGCCGCATTAAGGTTGCGCTGCGCGGCGATGACGCGGCGGTCGATCTCTAGGATGGCGCTCTTCGGATCATCCAGCAGCGCCCTGACTTCGGCGTTCAGGGTTCCGAACTGCCGCAGCAACTCGCGCATGTGCTGCGCACCGCCGCCCGAGGCCGCCTGGTAGGTCTGCGTCGTCATCCACTCGACCAGGCCGGCCTTGTACAGCGCGCCCACGCCCATCAGCATGCAGCTGACGGTGCAGTTGCCGCCGATCCAGTTGCGCCCCCCCTTGGCCAGCGCGGCGCGGATCACCGGCAGGTTGACCGGATCGAGGACGATGACGGCGTCGCGCTCCATGCGCAACGTCGAGGCGGCGTCGATCCAGTGGCCGCCCCAGCCTGCAGCGCGCAACCTGGGGAACACCGCGCTCGTGTAGTCGCCGCCCTGCGCGGTGACGATGATGTCGCAGCACCGCAGCGCGTCGATGTCGAACGCATCCTGCAGCCGGGTCTCGTTGCGGGCCTGCGCCGGTGCCGCGCCGCCGGCGTCGCTGGTCGAGAAGAACCGCGGCTCGATCAGGTCGAAGTCGCCCTCGGCCTGCATGCGATCCATCAGCACCGAGCCGACCATGCCGCGCCAACCCACCAGTCCGACGAGTGCCATCTTCGTGTTTCCGCTCTAGACGTCTGCAGTTCCGGATCGGCCGCCCGGTTTGCGCAGGATGCGGCCGGTGCAAGGCGTCGCGCCGCTCAGCGCCGAGTGCCGCCGGACCCGACAATGCTCGCCGCACCGCCGGCCCCGCCGGCCAGCGCAGCCACCACGGCATCACCCATCTCGCGCGTGCCCACCTTGCGCGTGCCCTCGGACCAGATGTCGGCGGTGCGCAATCCCGCCGCCAGCACGCTTCGCACCGCAGCCTCGATGCGCTCGGCCGCCTCGGGCTGGTGGAGTGAGAAGCGCAGCATCATGGCCACCGAGAGGATTGTAGCCAGCGGGTTGGCCACGCCCTGGCCCGCGATGTCGGGCGCGCTGCCGTGGCTGGGCTCGTACAGGCCCTTGCCGTTCTGGTCGAGCGACGCCGATGGCAGCATGCCGATCGATCCGGTCAGCATCGCTGCCTCGTCCGACAGGATGTCGCCGAACAGGTTGCCGGTGACCACCACGTCGAAACGCCTGGGCGCCCGTACGAGTTGCATCGCCGCGTTGTCGACGTACATGTGGTCGAGCTCGACGTCGGGGTAGTCGGCATGCACCGCGGTGACCACATCGCGCCAGAACTGGAAGGTCTCGAGCACGTTGGCCTTGTCGACGCTGGTCACGCGCCGGTCGCGCTGGCGCGCGGCGCGGAACGCCACATGCGCGATGCGCTCGATCTCGGGCCGGCTGTAGCGCATCGTGTCGAAGGCTTCCTCGGTGCCGGGGAAGTGGCCGTCGACGGCGATGCGGCGTCCGCGCGGCTGGCCGAAGTAGATGTCGCCCGTCAGCTCGCGGACGATCAGGATGTCCAGCCCGGCGACCCGCTCGGGCCGCAGGCTCGACGCCTGCGTCAACGGCGCGTAGCAGACCGCCGGGCGAAGGTTGGCGAACAGGCCGAGCGCCTTGCGCAGCCCGAGGATCGCCTGCTCGGGGCGCAACGCGCGCTCCAGCTGGTCGTACTTCCAGTCGCCGACGGCGCCGAACAGCACCGCGTCGGCGGCCTGCGCCAGCGCCAGCGTCGCTGCGGGCAGCGGATGGCCGCAGGCCTCGAAGGCCGCGCCGCCCACGGGCGCCTGCTCGAGCTCGAAGCGCAGGTCGAGCGCACCGAGCACCTTGACGGCCTCGGCGACGATCTCGGGGCCGATGCCGTCGCCGGGCAGGATCGCGATCTTCATGTCGTGGGTCCTCGCAGGCGTCAGAGCAGACACTGGGCCAGCCAGGGCATCCTGGCCAGGCGTTCGGCCTCGAAGGCCGCGATCGCCTCGGCGTGGCGCAGCGTCAGGCCGATGTCGTCGAGGCCGCCGATCAGACACTCCTTGCGGAACGGCTGCACGTCGAACGGCAGCGTGCTGCCGTCGTGCTTGACGATCACCTGCGCCGGCAGGTCGATCGTGAGCTGGTAGCCGACAAAACCGTTCACCTCGTCGAACAGTCGCGACACCTCGAGCTCGGACAACTCGATTGGCAGGATGCCGTTCTTGAAGCAGTTGTTGAAGAAGATGTCGGCGTAGCTCGGCGCGATCAGGGCCCGGAAACCATACTGCCCGAGCGCCCACGGCGCGTGCTCGCGGCTCGACCCGCAGCCGAAGTTGCGCCGCGCCAGCAGGATCGATGCGCCCGGGCGACCGTCGGGCCCCGCAAGGTAGCGCGGCTGGTTGAGGACGAAGTCCGGATTGGGCTTGCGCGTGGCCGGATCCTGTCCGGGCTCGCCCGGGTCGAGATAGCGCCAGGCGTCGAACAGGTTGGGGCCGAAACCGGTACGCTCGATCGACTTCAGGAACTGCTTCGGGATGATCGCGTCGGTGTCGACGTTGGCGCGGTCCATCGGAGCGACCAGCCCCTTGTGCACGGTGAAGGATTGCATCTGCGGGTGCTCCCTAGGCGAGGCGGCGCACATCGACGAAGTGGCCGTTGAGTGCCGCCGCCGCGGCCATCGCCGGGCTGACGAGGTGGGTGCGGCCGCCCGCGCCCTGGCGGCCTTCGAAGTTGCGGTTGCTGGTCGATGCGCATCGCTCGCCGGGCTCGAGCCGGTCCGCGTTCATCGCCAGGCACATCGAGCAGCCGGGCTCGCGCCATTCGAATCCGGCGGCGCGGAAGACCTCGTGCAAGCCTTCGCGCTCGGCCTGCGCCTTGACCCCTCCCGATCCCGGCACCACCAGCGCCAGCCGGACGTTCGAGGCCACCCGGCCGCCGCTGCGGCGCAGCACTGCCGCGGCCTCGCGCAGGTCCTCGATGCGGCTGTTGGTGCACGAGCCGATGAAGACCTTGTCGATGCGGATGTCGGCGATCGGCTTGTCCGGCGCCAGCCCCATGTAGGTCAGCGCACGCTCGATCGCGCCGCGCCTGGCCTCGTCGCGCTCCTTGTCGGGGTCGGGCACGCGCTCGTCGATCGCCAGCACCATCTCGGGGCTGGTGCCCCAGGTCACCTGCGGGCGCAACTGCGACACATCGAACTCGGCGAGCGCATCGAAATGCGCGCCGTCGTCGCTGCGCAGCGTGCGCCAGTACGCCGCGGCGTGGTCGAACTCGATGCCCCTGGGCGCAAGCGGCCGGCCCCTGAGGTAGCGGATCGTCGTCTCGTCCACCGCCACCAGGCCGGCGCGCGCGCCGGCCTCGATGGCCATGTTGCACAGGGTCATGCGCCCTTCCATCGACAGCGCGCGCACCGCGCTGCCGCCGAACTCGATCGTGTGACCGGTGCCGCCGGCGGTGCCGATGCGGCCGATCACGGCCAGTGCGACGTCCTTCGCGCTGCAGCCGCGCGGCAGCGCACCACCGATGCGCACCAGCATGTTCCTGGCCTTCCTGGCCAGCAGCGTCTGCGTGGCCAGCACATGCTCGACCTCGCTGGTGCCGATGCCGTGCGCCAGCGCGCCGAACGCGCCGTGCGTGCTGGTGTGGCTGTCGCCGCAGACGACGGTCATGCCCGGCAGCGTCGCGCCCTGCTCGGGTCCGATCACATGGACGATGCCCTGGCGCGGGTCGAGGAACGGAAAGTAGGCCGCGGCGCCGACCGCCGCGATGTTGGTGTCCAGGGTCGTGATCTGCAGCCGGCTGACCGGGTCGGTGATGCCGTCGTAGCCGCGCTCCCAGCCGGTGGTCGGGGTGTTGTGGTCGGCGGTGGCGACGATGGAGCCGACGCGCCAGACCTTGCGCCCGGCCAGCCGCAACCCGGCGAAGGCCTGCGGGCTCGTCACCTCGTGCACCAGATGGCGGTCGATGTAGAGCACGGCGGTGCCGTCCTCCTCGGTGCGGACGACATGGTCGTCCCAGAGCTTGTCGTAGAGCGTGCGGGCGGTCATCGGGTCGATCTCGATCGTTGTCCTCGGGCCTGGCGGCTGGCCGGAGGCGATTGTCGCCCGAGCGGCGCCGCACCGGCCAGCGCACCGACGGCGCGCAGCCGGTGCGGCTGGTGCCGGCGCCATCGACGAGCGCCTAAACTGCGGCCCGACCCGGCCGATCCGCGATGAAGTCCCCCACCCCTGCGATCAGGCCACCCGCCGGCGCCGACCATCAACACGTGCTCGACGCGCTGTGCTTCGTGCAGCAGCCGTTCGGCGTCGCCCGTCTGTCCGAGTTGCTCGCCGCGGGCGGGCTGCGCACGGTACGCGGCACTTCGTTCTATGCCGCCGAGCTGAAGCGGCTGCTCGCGGAGCTGGAAGCCGCACGCCAGGTCCGGCACGATGCAAAGGGCCACTGGTGGCCCGAACCCGCGCTCGCGCGCTCGCGTCTGCACGCGCTGGTCGGCGACGCCAGCACGCGCGAGTTCTGGTGGCGCGCCTGGCGCAACCTGGTGCGCTTCGACTTCGGCTGGCACCTCGAGATCTACGGCGACGAGTCGAAAGCCGGCGCGCTGCGGGTCGTGATTCATGGCTGCGGCACGCTCGACGCCTTCGAGCGCCTGTGCAGCCTGACCCGCAATTCGCCCCTGGACACCGCGGCGCTGCTGGCCATGGCGCTGCTGATGCCGTTCGACGTCGTGCTCTGGGGCCGCATCGAGCCCGAGTTGCGCCTGCGGCTGCTGACCCTGCTGCTCGTCCACCCGGGCGACTGCGAGGCCACCACCGCACCGCTGTGGGACTGGCTCGAGCAGCAGTCGCAACCGCGCCCCGAACTGCTGCACGAAGCGCTGCGCGTGCAGCTGGCGCAGCGCCTCGTCCTGTGCGCGCGCTGCGACGACGCCCGGCGTGTGGTCGCCGGCCTCGACAGCGCCGAGGCGCGCGCGCTGCGCGCCGCGGCCGACATCGCCGAGGGCCACTACGACATCGGCATCGAAGGCTTCGACGCGGCGTGGAAGGAGCGCGCCGCCCAGCTCGGCAAGCGCAAGCATGTGTTTGCCGAAGCGCTGTCCTGGTGCTATGCGATGGCGCTGCTGGCGGGCAACGACGCCGCACGCTGGACCCGGGCGCGCAAGTTCGCCGCCACCGAGGCCGGCAAGCGCGACGCCGATGCCTACACCTTCTGGGGCGTGTGGCAGGCAGCCATCGACCAGCGCCTGGGCGATGCCGCACGCAACCCGCGCGTCTTCCTGCTGGTGCCGCTGCAGGGCTGGCGCATGCATGGCCTGCAGCAGTTGAGCCACCTGCTGCTGGCGGCCTGGCTCGGGGTCAAGCCGGCAGAACCGGCGCCGGTGCGCGAGCATGCGGCGAAGCTGGCCCGCGCCTACGAACGCAGCGGGCAGCACTGGCTGGCCGCACTGACGCGACGCAGCGCTGCGCTGCTGCTCGGTGAGCCCGCGGCGGCGGCCGACGCGGCGCTGCCGTTCCCGATCGACACTGCCGTCGAGCCCTGGCGCGAGGCGATCGGTGCCATCGTCGCCCTGGGCGCCGTGACGGACGGCCGCGCTGCGCGACCCGGCGACCACGGCGCCGACCGGTTGATCTGGACCGTGCGCGCCGACCCCGACGGTCGGGTGCGCCACATCGAGCCGCTCGACCAGAAGGCCGGCCCACGCGGCCTGGGCAAACCCAAGGCGGTGACCCTGACGGCGCTGGTCAAGCGCGGCAACCTGCACGAGCGCGACGCCGCGGTGCTGCGCGCGGTGCAACGCCAGCCGTACACCAACCGGCTGGCGCTGAACCTGGTCAAGGCGGTGCAGGCGCTCGTGCGCCACCCGTACGTGGCGTGGGACGACGCGCCGCTGCACTTCGTCGAGGTCGCCGAGGCCCTGCCGGCGCTCGAGGTGCTCACGCGCGGCGACCATCTGCAGTTCCGCGTCGTCGACCCGATCCGCCCGCAGTCCGGTGCCGATGACGACGCGGACGACGACGATCTCTACCCGGTGGATCGCCGCCGGCCGTCCTTGCCGTCGCTGCTGCTGCGCGACGGGCCGGACCGGGCGCGCCTGGTGCGCATCACGCCGGCGCAGTTGCGCGTGGCCGAACTGGTGGCGCAGGGCTGGACCGTGCCGGTCTCGGCGCGTGCCGAACTCGACGCCGCGCTGCGCGTGCTGGCCACGCACTTCCAGCTCGCCAGCGACGCCGACACCGGCAACGAGGTGCCGCCGAGCAGCGTGCTGCACGCCGAACTGACGCCGCACGGCGACGGCCTCGCGTTGCGCCTGGTGGCCGCGCCGTTCGGCGACTTCGGCCCGCGCCTGGCGCCGGGCCAGGGCCGCGAGCGCGTGACCACGGTGCACCGGGGCCTGACGCTGTCGACCCGACGCGATCTGGCCGCCGAGCGCGCCGCACTGCGCGCGCTGCTCGAGAAGGCCGAGGGGCTGGACGACGGCACGCACGACTGGACGCTCGACGACCCCGAGCAGGCGCTGGCGGTCGTCGAGGCGCTGTCCGGCCTGGCGCCCGGCATCGTCAGCGAGTGGCCCAAGGGCAAGCCGTTGCGCGTACGCAGCGTCGGTGCGACGCAGGTCAGGATCAACGTCGCGAGCCGCGCTGACTGGCTCGAGATCGACGGTGAGGTCGCGCTCGACGACGGCGAGGTGCTGCGCCTGCGCCAGTTGCTCGACCTGGTCCAGCTCGGACGCAGCCGCTATGTCGCGCTCGGCGACGGCGGCTTCCTGGCCCTCACCGACACGCTGCGCCAGCAACTCGCCGACCTGAACGCGGTGCTGCAGCCCGATGGCCACGGCCGCGGCAAGGGTCCACCCGGTGCGCAGCGCGTGGCCCCGGCGGCCGCGCTGGCCTGGGCGGCACAGTCCGGCGCGCCTGCACTCGCCGGCGACGCCGCCTGGCGCCGGCGCAGCCGCGCCTGGGAACAGGCACAGGCGCAGCAGTTCGATGTCCCCGCCGGCCTGGTCGCCGAGTTGCGCGACTACCAGCTGAGCGGCTGGCGCTGGTTGATGCGACTGGCCGCAAGCGGCTTCGGCGCGGTGCTGGCCGATGACATGGGACTGGGCAAGACGCTGCAGACCTTGGCACTGCTGCTGGCGCGCGCCGCCGGCGGGCCGGCGCTGGTGGTTGCGCCGACCTCGGTGTGCGGCAACTGGCTGGCCGAAGCCGCGCGTTTCGCACCGGGGCTGCGCGTCTCGATGTATGGCCAGACGCCGGGCGGGCCCGACGCCGACGACGCCTACATGTTCTACGGCTTCCACACCGGGCTCGCGACCATCGCGGGCTGCAAGGTCGAGCACGTGCTCGAGGACATCCAGAGCCTCAACCAGCGCGCGCTCACGCAG
>JBBIPS010000111.1:0-8746 GCA_037442725.1 Burkholderiales bacterium
CCGAGGCGCCGATCCTGGCCTCGGACACCACGGTGGCGCTGGGCCGGCGCATCCTGGGCAAGCCCGCCGACGCCGGTGAAGCCAGCGCGATGCTGGCGGCGCTGGCGGGCCGCACGCACCGCGTGCTCACCGCGCTGGCGCTGTACGGCGCGGGCCGCATCCGCACCGCGCTGAGCGTGTCGCGGGTGCGCTTCGCGCCGCTGTCGGACGCCACCATCGCGCGTTATGTGGCCAGCGGCGAGCCGTTCGGCAAGGCCGGCGCGTATGCCATCCAGGGCCGGCTCGCCGGCTCGATCGCGCGGATCGAAGGCAGCTACTCCGGTATCATGGGATTGCCCCTGTACGAGACGGCGCAACTGCTGCGGCAGGCTCACGTCGACTTCTGATCCCACCGCCCTTCGGTGCGGCCCGCGCGGGGCCCGAACAGAGCTGCCACCTCCGCCACCGCGCCGCATGCACGACATCCTGATCAACTGGGCTCCGCAGGAGACGCGCGTGGCGGTCATCGAGAACGGCGCGGTGCAGGAGCTGCACATCGAGCGCGCGCTCGAGCGCGGCTTGGTGGGCAACGTCTACCTCGGCAAGGTGGCGCGCGTGCTGCCGGGAATGCAGAGTGCGTTCATCGACGTCGGGCTGGAGCGCGCCGCCTTCCTGCACGTGGCCGACCTGCACGGCGGCGGCCACCACCACGGCGCCGCCGCGCGCGCCGAGGCCATCGTCCAGGTGCCGATCGAGCGCCAGGTGTTCACCGGCCAGACGCTGATGGTGCAGGTCATCAAGGACCCGATCGGCAGCAAGGGTGCGCGGCTGTCGACGCAGATCAGCATCGCCGGACGCATGCTCGTCTTCCTGCCGCAGGACACGCACATCGGCATTTCGCAGCGCATCGGCTCGCCCGAGGTGCGCGAGCAGTTGCGCGCGCGCATGCAGCGACTGGCCGGTGCCGCCGACGAGGCCGATCGCGGCGGCTTCATCCTGCGCACGAACGCCGAGGATGCCAGCGACGACGACCTCGCCGAGGACATCGCCTACCTGCGCAAGACCTGGGCCGCGATCCGCGCGCAGGGGCTGTCGCAGCCGTCCGGCACGCTGCTGCACCAGGACCTGAACCTGGCACAGCGCGTGCTGCGCGACATGGCCACCGAGACCACGCAGTCGATCCGCATCGACTCCAGGCTGCAGTACGACGACCTGCTGGCCTTCGGCACCGCCTATGCGCCATCGTCGGCGGCCAAGCTCGAGCACTACAAGGGCGAGCGGCCGATCTTCGACCTGTACGGCGTCGAGGAGGAGATCGAGCGTGCGCTGGCACGCCGCGTTGATCTCAAGTCCGGCGGCTACCTGATCATCGACCAGACCGAGGCGTTGACGACGGTGGACGTCAACACCGGCGGTTTCGTCGGCGCGCGCAACTTCGACGACACGATCTTCAAGACCAACCTCGAGGCGGCCGGCGCCATCGCGCGCCAGCTGCGGCTGCGCAACCTGGGCGGCATCATCATCGTCGACTTCATCGACATGACGCGCGACGAGCACCAGGCGGCGGTGCTGGCCGAGTTCCGCAAGCAGCTGGCCAGGGACCGAACCAAGGTCACGCTGAGCGGATTCACCCAGCTCGGACTGGTCGAGATGACGCGCAAGCGCACGCGCGAGTCGCTGTCCCACGTGCTGTGCGAGCAATGTCCCACCTGCGGCGGCCGCGGCCAGGTCAAGACCGCGCGCAGCGTCTGCTACGACGTGCTGCGCGAGATCCTGCGCGAGGCGCGCCAGTTCAACCCCAGGGAGTTCCGCGTCCTCGCCAGCGCCGCAGTGGTCGAGATGCTGCTCGACGAGGAGAGCCAGCACCTGGCCGGCTTGTCCGAGTTCATCGGCAAGCCGATCTCGCTCTCGGCCGAGCCGTCGATGAACCCGGAGCAATACGACATCGTTCTGATGTAGGGGTTCACGGGGTCTCACCCCGTCTCAGTTGCCACCCGCAAGCGTCTGATTTCCCAGGCGTTTTCGGGTGGCAAGTCTTTTGGAGGCCCTTGAAGTCTCACCGAGTCCCACTCCAATCGGGTAGCTGGCTGGGTAGCTAGGCGGGTAGCCGCAATCCGGCCCACATCCGAACAACGGGGGTGCGCATGGCACGGGACAAGGGCCACCTGACGGACCTGCAGCTCAGGCACTGGATCAAGGCCGGCCAGCCGCTGGCCAAGGCCGACGGCGACGGCCTCACGTTCACGCTCTCGGCTGCCGGCGTGGCCGGCTGGATCCTGCGTTACCGCCACGGCGGCCGGCGCCGAGAGCTGACCATCGGCCGCTACCCCGACATCGGCCTGGCCGAGGCGCGCGGCATCGCCACCCTCAAGCGCGCCGAGGTGCAGCAGGGCCGCAACCCTGCGGCAGAAAAGCAGAAGGCCAAGGCCACCGCCGCGCGCGACTGGACGGTGCGTGACCTGGCCAAGGACTACCGCGCCAAGAAGCTGGTGAGCCTGGCGCACAGCACCCAGGTGAGCTACGGCCGGCACCTGAAGCGCGTGGAGAAGAAGCTGGGCGCGCTGACCGTGCGCGAGATCGAGGCCAGCGACGTGGTGGCGCTGATCGAAGGCGCCGGCCTCACCTGGGGCGAATCGAACATGCTGCTCATCACCACCAAGTGCCTGTTCACGCACGCCTGCGGCAAGCGGCTGATCAACGCCAACCCCTGCCACGGCATCATGCTTTCCGCGCTGCTGGGCGAACGGCCGCCGCGCCGCCAGCGCCTGATGCTGACGCAGGAGGAACTGAAGCTGCTGCTGGCCGCGCCGATGCGCCGCCGAAACGCCCTGGCCATCCGCATCCTGCTGGCCACGGCCGTGCGCAGCGCCGAGCTGTACCAGGCCAAGTGGGCCGACGTGGACCTGGACGGCGCGCAGTGGCGCATCCCGAAGAGCAAGACCGGCGCGGCGATGGACATCCCGCTGGCGCCCGTGGTGGTGGACTGGTTCGGCGAACTGCGCACGCTGGCCGGCAGCTCGGCCTACGTGCTGCCGGCACATTCACGCAGCCGCGCGGCCCGGCATGGCGGCGACACCCACCTGAACAAGGACACGCTGCGCGAGGCCATCGACCACTGGCTGCGCACTGCCAAGCCCGCGGTGCGCCGCTTCACGCCGCACGACCTGCGCAGCACCGTGAAGTCGCACCTGCGCGCGCTGGGCGTGCCACGCGACATCTCGGAGATGTGCCTGAACCACAAGCTGTCGGGGGTGGAGGGGATCTACGATCGGCACACGTACTTCGAGGAGAGGCGGGAGGCGTTGGGTACATGGGCTTCCTTGCTTGATCGCCTACAGATCGCCGCTGTCGCTGGCCAGGCGTCGGATTCGGTCCGACCCGATCAAACCCCAAGCGTGCCCTGAGTGGGCTGCGAAAACACCCGGTCGAGCAACTCATCCGTCGACGAACCGCCGTAGCGATCGGCCAGCACCGTGCGTAGCTTTAGCAGACGTGCGTTGGCCGTGTCCACCAGCGAGCCGAAGGTCGCTGCCCTGATGCGCCCGTAGGCCGGATTGCCAAGCTGCTTGTCCTTCTCGACCCCTGCAGCGACCTTCTGCCCCACTACCCAGCAGCAGATAAACGGGCTGCCGGACATGGCGCCCGACTTGGCGATGTCCTGCACGTAGCCATCGGCCTGGTTGATCTCCTTGCGCGTCAGCTCGAACCCACCCTTTTTGAGCTCGATGACCAGAACATGCTGCATCCGCGTGAGAGTGGTGTCGACCGGGTCGAAGGACTCGATGCCCGTCATCTGCCAGGTCGTCTTCTCGGGCAGCACAACGATGTCCGGGCGGTGCCTTTCGTTGATGAACTGCGCTTCGGTACTCTTGAACAGCTCGCGGGCCACCGTCTGCAGCGTCACGTTGGAGCAGTACTCCTGCGACTCGAATTCGGGACCGAACAGCCAGCGTGAGCGCAGGATCAACGGGTGCAGGGTGTGCAGTTCGTCGGTCAGTGGGTCATCGGCCAGGCGCCGGATCGTTTCGATCACGCCGATCCGGCTGTCGATCTCGTCGAGGACGCGCAGCGCGTCCTTGACTGTCCATTCCGTCAGCAGGCGATCCAGGCCGGCGATGTCGTCCGGTGGCAGCGAGGAGAGCTTCTGCAGCAGAGCTGCGCCGCTCTTCGTCTTCTCGAGATGGATGACCGCCTTGACGGCGGTGGCCAGAAAGTCCGGAGAGATGGTCGGGTGTGCCTCGGCCACGACCTTGGTGAACTCGGCAACTTCGAGCCGCGCGCCTTGCCCCAAGCTTGCCAGTTCCGTCCGGTTCTGCACCAGCGCGTCTTCCGACGCAGCCTCGACGATCTCGGCCGCCAAGTCCTGCGCCACCTTGCCAATGTGCTCGGCGGTCGCGCCGTACAGGTCGCGCACCGCGTCGGTTGCGCAGAACGCCGTCCAGTCCTCCGCAACATCGATGCCAGGCTCGAAGCCCTCCGTGTCGACGATGACCTTGTAGCGCCGGGCAAATCGCGTACGGCCGTCGAAGCTGGCGATCTGTCCTATCGACCAGGAGGGCGAGCCCACCAGTCGGCGCTGCACCCAGAAGGCGATGCCTTGGTGCACGGACGAATGGTTCAGCCGCGTCGAGTCGATCACGATTACCGTGGCCCTGCGGCCCGCATCGAGGTCGAGCACCTCTTCGCTGACGCGCCCTTGGATCTCGCTGAAGCTGCGTTGCACGCCGTTGACCCGGATCTCGAACTCCGGGTCGTGCACGAAGCGCGCTGCCAGCACAGTCAGGATCTCGTCGGCGTCAGGCAGCTTGCGCATGACCTGCACGGACAACTGCGTCCCGCTGCCTTCGCGCTGGCCCGAAGTCTCGCCTCGAAGCACGAAAGGGCTGGAACCAGACTCGGTGCCGACGACAAATGTCGTCAGCACCCCGTCGCGCCAGGTCTGCACCTCATAGGTGTCGGCAAAGCACAGCAGGCCGTGACGACCCACGCCGTTGCGTCCGTAGGCACGGCGCGGGCGCGCGTCGCGCCCCGCAGGGAACTCGACATCAGGGCCCTGATGTTTCAGGCGGTCGTAGCGCAGCGTCATCCAGCGCTTCTTGAACTGCGTCGGCGTCATGCCGTGCCCGTTGTCCGTCACCGTGAGCGTACCGCCGACTTCGCCGGGCAGGATCAGGTCCACGCGCGTCGCTCCAGCGTCCCAGGCATTGGCCACCAGTTCGGTCAGTGCCACCTGCGGCACGTGGGCGACTTGCCCGAGCTCGCGCAGCAGGTAGTCGTCCTCGAACAGCGAGTTCTGGAGCGGCTGCTCAGGCATGGGCAGGCACCTCGCTCGAGAAGATGCGTTCCAAAGTCGCAGGGATCAGCGCGGCGTTAGCCTGGCGGATGGCGGCGTGACTTGCCTTCAAGGCAGCGACGTCGGCTTCCAGACGATCAAAGGTCTGCTGCACTGCCAGCGATGGCACGGGTACCTCGATCGCCATCAGCTTTTCAAGTCCCAAAGTGCGGTTTCGACCTGCGCCGCCCGGCGACGCCTCGCCGATCTTCAGCATCCCGTCGTCGCTCAGAAAGTAGTACCGCAGGAACTCGGCGGCGGCAACCTCCGGCGCTGCACGACAGGTGATGAAACGATGGGAGCCAAAGCGGCCAGCGTCTGTCGGTTGTGCAATGGCGATGGCGCCTTCCCAGGCGAACACGTTGGAGAACAACAGGTCGCCCGGCTCGATGCGATACAGGCGCTTTGTGCCGACCTCACTGCCAGAAAGCGGCGGCTTGTGGAAGGTTCCCTTGCCGAACGAGCGGATTCCGAGTTCCGGATAGCTGCCATCCAAGTCGATGGACTGCTCCCGTCGCACTAGCGGCGCCACCTCTGCCATCGGCCGCCGCGGCGCATCGGCGACGACGTCGCGGAAGCGCAAGGCCAGCAGGTGCTCGGCATCACGCTCGACGGCATCCAGCTGCGCTTCGACTTCCCGCGTCTTCTCGGCCAGCGCGTCGAGGCGGGCGACGATGGCTTGCTGTTCGGTCAGTGGAGGAAGCCCGATCTGCTGATCGAGAAACCGGTCTTCCTTGATCCGCACGCGGTTGGTAGTGCCTTCGCTGGCGGCCTTGCACAGTTCGACGAAAGGCGCCGAGCGGACCAGCCAGCCCATGAAGGCAGCGTCGCATCGCTCAGGGTCGCGAAACTCGAACGACGGGAAGTCGTTGCTGACGATGGCTCCATCGAGTTCGGGCGGAACCAACCCGATGGCGCCATTGCGCGCGTCGATCTTGGACAGGATCAGCTGGTTGGCACGAACGACCCGGCGCACCGACACGACATCGCCGCCGCGGACCTTGCCCCGGCTGACGACCCCTCTGCCCCACAGCTTGATCGTCACCTCGTGGTATTCGGCCGCGGGGTCAAGTACCGCGGCCTCATCGGAGCGCCGCAGCAACTCGCCCAGGGCAACCTTTGGCCACGTCCTCATTCGCTGTCCACCGCACCGACCAGCGCCTCGATCTCACCCAGCAGCCGCATCACCTCGGCCTCGTGGCTGCGCATCGAGGCGATCAGGTCCTTCGGGTCGGCGTGCTCCAGGCCCGCGCGGGCGTGGGGGTTCTTGAGGTCCAGGTTGTAGATGGGCCAGTACAGGGCTTCGCCCTCGGCCTGGGCGGACTTCGCGGCCTGCTCGTGCGCCTGCTGCTCCGCCTTCAGCGTGCGCAGTCTCTCCTGCAACGCTGCCTTGCCGTTGTTCGCGGCTGCCTGAGCAGCCTGTTCGAGCTCGCGAATGGGCTTACCCAGGGCGAGTGCGGCGTTGCGCTCGGCCTCAGCCCGCTGCCAGTGCGGCGTGGCGGCATCCACGGCGGCAGCGCGCTTGGCGGCGAAGTCCACCTTCCACGCCTGCGGCCCTTCCTCGCGGGCATTCCACCAGGCCAGGGCCGGCGCGAACTCCTCGAACTGCAGCGGCGCGGTCTTGCTGTACTTCTTGCGCCCTTCGGGCAGCGGCAGCTCGTAGTACCAGATTGTGTCGGTCGGGCCGCCGCGTTCGAAGAACAGCAGGTTGGCCGGGATGTCGGTGTAGGGCGCGAACACGCCCTGCGGCAGGCGCACGATGGTGTGAAGACGGAACTCCTTGAGCAGTTCCTCCTTGATCACAGCGCTGATGCCGTCGCCGAACAAGGTGCCGTTGGGCACGACCACGGCCGCACGGCCACCCAGCGCAGCGGGTCTGCCGCGGGGTACTGGAGCGCCCGCGACGCGCAGCTTGCGCATGATGTATTGCAGGAACAGCAGCGCCGTTTCTGCTGTCTGCATGTTGGGCGGGAAGTTGGCCTTGATGCCGACCTCTTCCTCGCCGCCGAACGGCGGGTTGGTGAGGATCACGTCCACGCGTTCGCTGTGGCCGATTTCGTTGACGCGCCGGTCCAGCGTGTTGCCGTAGGCGATCTGCGGCGCCTCCAGGCCGTGCAGCAGCAGGTTCATCTGCGCCAGCATGTAAGGCAGCGGCTTGGCCTCCTGTCCGTACAGGGTGTCGCGCTGCAGGGTGCGGCGCTGCTCCGGCATGGCCACCTGCGGGGCGAGGTGGTCGTAGGCCTCCACCAGAAAGCCGCCGGTGCCGCAGGCCGGGTCGAGCACGGTCTCGCCCAGGCGCGGGTCGGTCACCTGCACCATGAAGCGCACCACCGGACGCGGGGTGTAGAACTCGCCCGAGTCGCCCGCGGCGTCGCGCATCTCGCGCAGCATCGACTCGTACAGGTGCGAGAGGGTGTGGATCTCCTCGCTGCTGCTGAAGTGGATGCCGTTGATCTTGTTGATGATGTCGCGCAGCAGGTAGCCGCTGACCATGCGGTTCTGCACGCCCTTGAACACGTTGGCGATGACTTCGCGCTGGCTGCCCTTCTCGCCGCTGCCGGCCAGGGCGCGCAGGTGGGCGAACAGCCCGGCACCGCGCGAGCCGTCGGCGCGGTGGGTTTCATCCTGGTTGATGAAGGCCAGCAGCTCGTCGCCGGTCAGGCCGTCCTCGCGCGCGGCCCAGTCGCGCCAGCGGTATGGCGCCTCGATGATGGGCTGGTAGCGCTTGCCGTCGAGTTCGGCTTCCTGCTCGTGGACGACTTCGAGGTCGTCGAGGAACTTGAGGAACATCACCCAGGTGAGCAGCGGCAGGCGGTCCACGTCGCCGTTCAGGCCCTTGTCCTTGCGCAGGATCTGGCGTGCGGTGCCGATCAGCGCCGACAGGTTCTCGCGGGTGGTGAGCAGCGCCTTGGCCTTGCGCCCGGCGCGGGGCTTCTTCTCGGCGGTGGCGTCGGCGGTGATGGCGGTAGCGGCTGAACGTTTGGGACGGGGCATCGGTTCGGGTTCTCGTGGGTCTTGTCGTTATTGGTAGAGGGCGCTCTGCAGGCGGGAGACGGCGTCCTTCATGCCGCGCACGCCGCCGAAGTGGCGGGTGGCGATCTCGGCGGGGCTGCCGTAGCGGTCGAAGGGCTGGACCTTCATCAGCTCCGACAGCGTGCTGAACTGCAGGATGCCGCGCTCGACGTAGCGTTCGAGCAGCAGCGCCAGGATCTCGCGCGCGGTGTCACCGTACTGGCCGAACAGGTCCTGCGCCCGGCGACGGGCCGCTTCGGCGCGCTGGCGGCGCGTGAGCAGCGGTGCGTTCCAGGCCAGGTGGCACAGCAGGTCGAACGGGTCGGCGTCCGGCTGGCACGCCTGCGCGGCAACGGTCGCAAAATCAATGCCGCGCCCGCCCCGTGGAATACGCCGGACTGCCCGCCTACACCGCCTCGTTGG
>JBBIPS010000112.1:0-8723 GCA_037442725.1 Burkholderiales bacterium
CGCGGCCGGTGCGCCCTCGACCACGCCGCTGGCCGCAGCCGACGCGGCGCGTGCGGCCGTCTTGCCGGCCAGCGGGGCGTTCGGGTCCCAGTGCTTGTTCCTGGCGGCCTCGGCCGCGTCCTGCTCGGCCGTGCGCTGCGGTACCTTGTCGATGAACGGCACCGGCACCTTGGTGATGTACAGCGCCACGCCCAGCGCCAGCGCCAGCCCGATCAGCAGCCCGACGACCATGCCGACCAGGAAGCCGCCCTGCTGGTCCTTCATGGCTGCCATCGCGGCTCCTCGAGCGGACTGCACTGTGGTGCGTCGGCGGGTGTGTCCGGCGTCGTCTCGCGGCTCATCGACTCGGGCGCGCCGACGCCGAGCACGGCCAGCGCGTTGCGCAGCACCTGGCGCGTCGCCGTCAGCAGCGCGATGCGCGCCCCGGCCAGCGCGGCGTCGTCGACCAGGAAACGCTCGGCGGCATACCAGCTGTGCAGCGCTGCGGCGACGTCGCGCAGGTAGAACGCGACGGCGTGCGGTGCCAGCTCGGCGGCGGCCGCGGCGAGCACGTCGGGGTAGGCGGCGAGTGTGCGCATCAAGGCGGCCTCGGTCGGCGCCGCGAGCAGCGACAGGTCGGCCTGCGCCAGCGCCGCGGCGCTGGCGTCGCCGCCGTGCTGCACGTACTGCGCCAGCACCGAGCAGATGCGCGCGTGCGCGTACTGCACGTAGAAGACCGGGTTCTCGTCGTTGGCCTTGAGCGCCAGGTCGACGTCGAAGACGAACTCGGTGTCGGCCTTGCGGCTGATCAGGAAGAAGCGCACCGCGTCGCGGCTGGTCCAGTCGATCAGGTCGCGCAGCGTCACATAGCTGCCGGCGCGCTTGCTGATCTTGACTTCCTGGCCGCCCTTCATCACGGTGACCATCTTGTGCAGCACATAGTCGGGCCAGCCCTGCGGGATGCCCGCGCCGGCCGCCTGCAGGCCGGCGCGCACGCGGGCGACGGTGCCGTGGTGGTCGCTGCCCTGGACGTTGATGACCTTGTCGAACCCGCGCTGCCACTTGTCGATGTGGTAGGCCACGTCGGGGACGAAGTAGGTGAAGCTGGCGTCGGACTTGCGCATCACGCGGTCCTTGTCGTCGCCGTAGTCGGTCGAGCGCAGCCACAGCGCGCCCTGGCTCTCATAGGTCTTGCCGGCCGCGTCGATGCGCGCCACCGCGGCCTCGACCTTGCCGTCGCGGTACAGGCTGGACTCGAGGAAGTAGTTGTCGAAGTGCACGCCGAAGGCGCGCAGGTCCAGGTCCTGCTCGTGGCGCAGGTAGGCCACGGCGAACTGGCGGATCGCGTCGAGGTCGGCCGCGTCGCCGCTGGCACGCACCGCACGGTCGTCGGCATGCACCGTCTTCTTCGCAGCGAAGTCGGCGGCGATGTCGGCGATGTAGTCGCCGTTGTAGGCATCGGCGGGCCAGTCGGCGTCGCCCGGGGCCAGCCCGAGCAGTCGACACTGCGTCGAGCGCGCCAGGTTGGCGATCTGCACGCCGGCGTCGTTGTAGTAGAACTCGCGCGTGACCTGCCAGCCCTGGGTTTCGAACAGGCGGCAGATCGAATCTCCGAGCGCACCCTGGCGGCCGTGGCCGACGTGCAGC
Organism: Burkholderiales bacterium; assembly: GCA_037442725.1. Classification (GTDB taxonomy): domain Bacteria; phylum Pseudomonadota; class Gammaproteobacteria; order Burkholderiales; family Burkholderiaceae_C; genus Pseudaquabacterium. The sequence goes on from JBBIPS010000112.1 coordinate 1,627, forward strand.
GGCCCGGTCGGGTTGGCCGAGACGAATTCGACCATCAGCTTCCTGCCGTGCGCCGGCCGCTGGCCGAAGCGTTCGCCCGCGGCCAGCACCTCGGTGACGACGCTCTGCCGCGCCGCGGCCGTCAGGCGCAGGTTGATGAAGCCGGGCCCGGCGATCTCGAGCGCGGCAACCCAGCGCCGCACCGCGGGTTGCGCCTGCAGCACCGCGATCAACTCGGCGGCCAGTTCGCGCGGGTTGCGCTTCAGGCTGCGTGCGAGCTGCATCGCCGCAGTGATCGCAAGGTCGCCGTGATCGGCCTGCCGGGGCGACTCGAAGGCCGGCGTGAAGCCGGCGGCGGGCGCGAGTTGCGCGACCGCGTCGGCCAGCGCCTGCTGCAGCTCCTGCTTGGCTTGGATCATGGGTCCGGATTCTACGGGCCGGGGTGTGGGGCTCCAGCCGCTGCCGCCGCATCGGCTGGCGTCTCGATCTGGTCGGCATTGACGGCGCAATTCGGCGCCTGCCGCGCCCACCTGCAGCGCCAGAATCCACCGCAGGAGGCCGTGCGGTTCGCAGGGCCGTGCACCGCGCCGCCCATGCCCGCCAGCCCCCCGTTGTCGATCGTCGAGTCCACCGGCCCGAGTGCCGTGGTCGTGACCAGCCACCCGGCCGCGGCGGCTGCGGCGCCCGACCCCACGCTGCCCGAGCGCATCGGCCGCTACCGCGTGCTGGCGCGTCTGGGCGAGGGCGCCACCAGCGAGGTCTTCCTCGCGCACGACGACTTCGCCGACCGCAAGGTGGCGATCAAGCGGGTGCGTGCGGCCAGCGCCGAGGGTAGCGTCGAGAACCACTACCGCAACCGTTTCTTCGCCGCCGAAGCGGCGCTGGCGGGTCGGCTGCAGCACCCGAACGTGGTGCAGATCTTCGACGCCGTGCCCGACCCCTCGATGCCCTACCTGGTGATGGAGTACGTGCCCGGCGTGACGCTGAGGCGCTTCTGCCGCGCCGACGCGCTGCTGTCGCTGGACCAGATCGTCGAGGTTGGCTTCAAGTGTGCGATGGCGCTGGGCTACGTCTTCCGCCACGGCCTGATCCACCGCGACGTCAAGCCGGCCAACATCCTGGCGGTGGTCGAGAACGACCTGGTCGTCGACGTCAAGATCACCGATTTCGGCAGTGTGCTCGACACGCAGTCGGACCGCACGCAGGTGTTCCGCGTCGGCTCGCTGGCCTACATGTCGCCCGAGCAGCTCGACGGCGGCACGCTCGACGCGCGCGCCGACCTGTACTCGCTGGCCGCCGTGCTCTATCACCTGACGGCCGGCCGGCCACCGTTCGACGCGCGCACCCAGGTCGCGCTGATGCAGCAGATCTACCACGCCGATCCGCCGTCGCTGCAGCTGCTGCGCGAAGGCGTGCCGCCGCGCATGGACGCCATCCTGCGCCGCGCGCTGGCCAAGGATGCGGCGCAGCGCCACGCAAGCTGGGACGAGTTCGCGCAGGAGTGGTCCTCACTGGTGGCCAACCGCGAGATCCCGCTCGGCAAGCTGCAGGAGGTGCTCGACTCGGAGCGCTTCAACCTGTTGCGCACGCTCGAGTTCTTCGCCGGATTCGGCGACGTCGAGTTGTGGGAGGTGGTGCACCGCGCGCGCTGGCAGCGCTACAAGTACGGCGCGGCGCTGTACCGCAAGGGCCAGGAAGGGCGCAGCTTCCACATCATCGCCCAAGGCCGCGTCGACGTGTACCGCGACGGCCAGCGCGTGGCTCAGCTCGGCGCCGGCACCTCGGTCGGCGAGATGGCCTACCTCGCGCCCAGCCCCGACCTGCGCGTGCACAGCGCCGATGTCATCGTCTCCGATGCGGCCACGACGATCTCGTTCAAGCCCGAGATGCTCGAGGGCCTGAGCCCCGGCACGCGGCATCTGTTCGACGGCGCCTTCATCGGTGTGCTGGTGCGCCGTTTGCACGCGGCACACGAGGCGCTGGCGCATCCGCGGCGCATTCTCTGACCGCGTCGCCGGCAGCCCGGCGAAGCTGTGCACCGCCGACGCTACGGCGGCGTTATGGGCTTGCCGCGTCGTCCGGGCCCTGTTCCGGTGCGTCGCGGTTCATCCGTCCCACCCGGTCCACCACAACGCAAGGAGAGACTTTCCATGAAGACACTGATCACGCTGGCTGCCGCAACCCTGGCGCTCGCGGCCGGCCTGGCCCAGGCCGCCGACGCACCGGCCAGCGGTCCCAGGACGGCGCAGCAGTCGAAGATGGCCGCCTGCAACCAGGAAGCCGCCGACAAGAAGGGCGAAGAGCGCAAGGCCTTCATGAAGGAGTGCCTTTCGGCCAAGAAGGCGATCCAGCAGGACAAGATGAAAGCCTGCAACAAGGATGCCGGCGACAAGCAGCTCAAGGGCGACGAGCGCAAGAAGTTCATGAGCGAGTGCCTGAAGGGCTGAAGCCCGCTCGCGCAGCGGCCAGGCAGCCCGCGGCACGGATGTCGCGCGGCTGGCACGCCGCCGCGGCATGAAGTCGAAGCCCGGCCCGCGCCGGGCTTCGTCATGGCGCGCAGGCCGGAGTGCCGCGGCGCGACGTCACAGCGTCCAGATGCCGCGCGCCAGCAGCACCGCGGCGGCCGGGATCAGCAGCATCAGGTGCGCCGCGCCCATCACGCGACGGCGCAGCGCGCCGACCTCCTCGGTCGTCGGCAGCGCAGCGCGCTCGGCCAGGCGACGGCGCCATCCAGCGATCTGGCGGCTGCTGCGCCAGCCCAGCAGCAACATCCACGCCAACAGCGCGAGCTTGGCCCACAGCAGCGGCTGGCTGGCGTACCAGCTCCAGCCCTTGACGCCCCAGGCCACGCGCGCCAGGCCGGTGAGCACCACCCCTAGCGCCGCGGCACCGGCGATGCGGTCCACCGTGACCAGGCGTTGCACCACCGCGGCGCTGAACCACTCGGCGCGTGCAACCGCTGCCGTGCTGGTCAGGAAGACGACCCAGCCGAGGATCGCCAGCACGTGGGCGTAGGCGAGCAGCGCTTCGAGCCACATCGTGCGGCTCACCGGGGGGTTGCCAACGCGACGGCGTGCTGATCGAGGTCGCCTCTCCAGTAGCCGGCGTCGCCGTAGCTGTGCTTGAGAAAGTCGATCCACAGCCGCACGCGCAGCGGCAGATGCCGGGCCTGCGGCACCACGGCGTAAATGCCGTTGGGCGGCGCGGCGAAGTCCTCGAGCACGGCGGTGAGCCGCCCGGCAGCCACGTCATGCTCGACCTCCCAGGTACTGCGCCAGGCGATGCCCAGCCCCTGCAGGCACCAGTCGTGCAGCACCTGGCCGTCGCTGCAGTCGATGCGCCCGGCCGGGCGCAGGTGGCTGAGCTGGCCGTCCACCGTGAATGCCCAGCCGCGCGCCTGGCTGGCGTCGGAGGACAGCGCCAGGCATTGGTGGTGCGCCAGGTCGGCGGGATGGCTGGGTGTTCCGGCGCGCGCGAGGTAGGCCGGCGCCGCGACACACAGCCGCCGGTTGTCGGCCAGCCGGACGCCGACCAGCGTCGAGTCGGGCATGTCGCCGACGCGCACCGCGCAATCGAAGCCTTCCCTGACGATGTCGACGACCCGATCCGACAGGTCGAGCGACAGGCTGACATCGGGGTGCTGTGCCAGGAAACCCGGCACCAGCGGTGCCACGTGACGGCGACCGAATCCGGCCGGTGCGGTCACTCGCAAGTGACCACTGGCTTTCACGCCACCTGCACTGACGCTGGCTTCGGCGTTGGCGATCTCGGCCAGGATGCGCTGGCAGTCCTCGAAAAAGGCGTTGCCCTCGTGGGTCAGCGTGATGCGGCGGGTTGTCCGCAGCATCAGCTTGACGCCCAGCCGGAGTTCGAGCGCATCGACACGTCGTCCGATGACCGCCGGGGCGACTCCGGCGGCTTGCGCGGCGGCGGTCAAGGTGCCCTTGGTCGCCACCGCCACGTACGACTCGATCTGTTTCAGTCGATCCATGGCGACAGATTACACACCAGTCGGTTATCAATCAATCGCCATCCGTGTACTTAATGTCGATCAGGTATCGCAATACAGTTGGCTCCCATGCCGCCCAAACCCTCAGCTTCGAAGCCGTCGACGCCGCACGCGGTGTTGTTCGACGCCTATGGCACCTTGTTCGACGTCTACAGCGTCGGGCTGCTGGCCGAGCAGATGTTTGCGGGACACGGCGCCGCGCTCACGGCGCTGTGGCGCGACAAGCAGATCGAGTACACCCGGCTCACATCGATGAGCCAGCGCTACCAGCAGTTCTGGGATCTCACGCGCGCCGCTCTGCGCTTCGCGGCGTTGCGACTCGGCCTGGCCCTCGATGGCGTGGCCGAGGAGCGGCTGATGAACCAGTACCGCCACCTGTCGGCCTTCCCCGAGAACCGCGCGGTGTTGCAGACCCTGCAGAGCCGCGGCGTGCGCACCGGCATCCTCAGCAATGGTGACCCTGAGATGCTGGCCGTGGCGATCAGGAGCGCCGGCTTCACCGACCTGGTCGACCCGGTGCTCAGCGCCGACAGCGTGCGGCGCTACAAGACCGACGCCGCCGTCTATGCGCTGGGGCCGGCCGCGCTCGGGCTGCCGGCCGCGCGCATCGTGTTCGTCTCGAGCAACGGCTGGGACGCGACCGGCGCGACCTGGTACGGCTACACGACGCTGTGGGTCAACCGCTCCGGCCAGCCGCCCGAGCAACTCGGCGTCGAGCCCACCCGCATCGGCAGCAGCCTGCGCGACGTGCTCGACTTCTTTCCGGCCTGACTTTCCGGCATTTCCGCACCCGAACCCGCGCCACGATCATGACCCAACGCACCCAGCTCCACGGCCTGCAAGTCGCCGACGTCCTGTACCGCTTCATCGAAGACCGCGTGCTGCCCGGCACCGGCGTGGCCAGCGCCGACTTCTGGCGCGGCTTCGATGCCATCGTGCAGGAGCTGGCGCCGAAGAACATCGCGCTGCTGGCCGAGCGCGACCGGTTGCAGGCCGAGCTCGACGCGTGGCACCGCGTCCATCCCGGCCCGATCCGCAACCTGCGCCAGTACCGCAGCTTCCTCGAACGCATCGGCTACCTGGTGCCGGAGCCGGCGCAGGTGCAGGCGACGACGACGAACGTCGACGCCGAGCTGTCGCAGCAGGCCGGGCCGCAGCTCGTCGTGCCCATCACTAATGCGCGTTATGCGCTGAACGCGGCCAACGCACGCTGGGGCTCGCTGTACGACGCGCTGTACGGCACCGACGTGATCGCCGAGGACGGCGGCGCGACGAGGAGCGGCGGCTACAACCCGGTGCGCGGGGCCCGCGTGATCGAGTACGCGCGCCACGTGCTCGACCGCACCGCACCGCTGCAGCGCGGCTCGCACCTGGACTCGACGCTGTACCGCGTCGAGGCCGGCGAGCTGCTCGTCACGTTGCAGGACGGAACGCTCACCGCGCTGGCCCGGCCGGCGCAGTTCGTCGGCTTCCAGGGCCCGGCCCAGGCGCCGACGTCGGTGCTGCTGGTGCACCACGGACTGCACCTGGACCTGCGCATCGACCGCAACTCGCCGATCGGCGCGGGTGATGCCGCCGGCGTCGCCGACCTGGTGATCGAAGCCGCGCTGTCGACCATCCTCGACCTTGAGGACTCGGTGGCGGTGGTCGACGCCGACGACAAGGTGCAGGCCTACGCGAACTGGCTCGGCATCGTCGACGGCACGCTGACCGAAGAGGTGAGCAAGGGCGGCAGGACGTTCACCCGCGGCCTCAACCCCGACCGCCGCTATACCCGCCCGCGAGGCGGCGTCGGCGAAGTGGTGCTGCACGGCCGCGCGCTGCTGTTCCTGCGCAACGTGGGCCACCTGATGACGCACCCCGCGATCCTGTGGGGGCCGGCCGCTGCGCCACGTCAGATTCCCGAGGGCATCCTCGACGCGGTGGTGACGACGCTGATCGCGATGCACGACCTGAAGCGTGCGTCGGGTGCGATCGGCAACAGCCGCGCCGGGTCGGTCTACATCGTCAAGCCCAAGATGCACGGCCCGGCCGAGGTCGCCTTCGCCAGCGAACTGTTCGGCCGCGTCGAGGCGCTGCTGGGACTGCCGGCGAACACCGTCAAGCTCGGCATCATGGACGAGGAGCGCCGCACCAGCGTCAACCTGAAGGCCTGCATCGCCGCCGCAGCGAGCCGCATCGCCTTCATCAACACCGGCTTCCTCGACCGCACCGGCGACGAGATCCACAGCGCGATGCTGGCCGGCCCGATGATCCGCAAGGGCGACATGAAGTCCAGCGCCTGGATCGACGCCTACGAGCGCAACAACGTGCTCGTCGGCCTGCAATGCGGGCTGCGCGGCAAGGCGCAGATCGGCAAGGGCATGTGGGCGATGCCCGACCTGATGGCGGCGATGGTGCAGCAGAAGATCGCCCACCCGCGCGCCGGCGCCAACACGGCGTGGGTGCCGAGCCCGACCGCCGCGACGCTGCACGCGCTGCACTACCACCAGGTCGACGTCTTCGCGCTGCAGCAGCAGATGGAGCAGGCCGGCGCGCAGGCCGACGCCGCGTCGCAGCGCGCGGCAATCCTCGACGGCCTGCTGACGATTCCGGTGGTCAGGACCGCCAGGTGGTCCGACGCCGAGCGCCAGCAGGAGATCGACAACAACGCGCAGGGCATCCTGGGCTACGTGGTGCGCTGGATCGACCAGGGCGTGGGCTGCTCCAAGGTGCCCGACATCCACAACGTCGGCCTGATGGAAGACCGCGCCACGCTGCGCATCAGCAGCCAGCACATCGCCAACTGGCTGCACCACGGTGTCGTGACGCGGGCGCAGGTCAGGGCCACGTTCAAGCGCATGGCCCGGGTGGTCGACCGGCAGAACGCCGGCGATCCGGCCTACCGCAACATGGCCGGGCGCTTCGATGAATCGGCCGCCTTCCAGGCCGCCAGCGATCTGGTCTTCAAGGGCCTGACGCAGCCCAGCGGCTACACCGAGCCGCTGCTGCACGCGTGGCGGCTGAAGGTGAAGGCGGCACGCTGAAGCCCGCTGCGCCGTCGCCTGCGGCGCCGGCGCCAGACCGTCGCGGCGACGGACGGCCCGCGGGGCGGCGCAGCCTACATCGT
>JBBIPS010000113.1:0-8714 GCA_037442725.1 Burkholderiales bacterium
CCCGGGCGGCGCCTCGAGCAGCGCCACCTTGACCCGCACCAGCGCGCGGTACACCGCATGCCAGGCCAGCAGCGGCAGCGCGTCGTAGTCGCCGCTGGCCTCGAGCACCGCGCTGATGAAGCGCCAGGCCAGCCGCGGCAGGCCCTGCGCGTGCAGGTCCATGAAGGGGAAGGCCAGGTCGCCGATGGTGTCGAGATGGCGCAGCACGTCGTTGAACTCGAGCGCGTCGAACAGCACCGGCGCGTCGTCGATCCAGACGATGTTGCCCAGGTGCAGGTCGCCATGGCCTTCGCGCACGTGCCCGGTCGTGCGGCGCAGGTCGATCAGCGCGGCAAGCTGCGCGCCGCGCGCCTCGGTCCAGCGCTGCAGCGCGGCCAGCGCCGCTGCGGCGGCACGGTCGATGAGCAAGCCGGCGAGCTCGGCGATGTTCTCGCGCGCCCAGTGCCGCGTCACCTCGGAGCGACCGTAGCCCGGCGGCGCCGGCGGCAAGCCGGCATGAAAGCGCGCCACCACCTCGGCGAGGCGGTCGATGTGCCGTGGCTGCAGTCGCCCGTGCCGCGCCAGACGGTCGAAGCGCTGACGGTCGTCGAAGCGCCGCATCTGCACCGCCCAGTCGATGACCGGGCCGCCGCCGTCGAAGCTCGGCCCGTTCGCGCCATGGCACACCGGCAGCACCGCCAGGTACCAGCGCGGAGCGGTGCGGCGGTTCAGGCGCAACTCGTCGTCGCAGGCCTCGCGGCGTGCCTCGATGGTGGAGAAGTCGACGAAGCCGAATGCCACCGGCTTCTTCAGCTTGTAGACGTACTCGCCGGCCAGCAGCAGCGACGAGATGGGCGTCTCGATCAGCCCGACCTCGCCCACCGCGTGCGCGTACGCCTGTGGGCGGCGCAACTGCGCCACCAGCGCCGCGTGGGCATGCATCGCGGCGGCCGTCTCGGCGCGCCCCGGCAAGCGATGTGGCATGGCACTTCCCCCTGCGGCTATCGTCCCCGCACGCGCGGCATCGCGGCCTGACCCGGGTCAATGGTGCGCGTTTCAATGCAGCATCCATCGCTGCAGCGGCTTCGCGCCGGGGTGGGCCGGAGGCTGCCGCACACGGCCAAGGTTACTCCGTCGGGTCGTTCGCGCAACGGGCGAGCGCAGACCGGCCGCGCAGCGCGGCGCGCAGCCGCGGCCAGAACAGGTTCAACGCCAGTCCGGCGACGACCAGCGCCGCCGCGCCGAGCTTCCACGCCGGCAGCGGCTCGCCCAGCCACCATGCGGCGCTGCCCATGCCGAACACGGGGACCAGCAGCGCCCACGGCGAGACCGTGGCGGCGGGGTGGCGCAGCAGCAGCCAGCCCCACGCGGCGTAGCCGAACAGCGTGTTGCCGAGCGTCTGCCACAGCAGCGCGGTCCAGGTGAGCGGCCCGGCCCGCGCCAGCGCCTGCACCAGCGCGGCCGACCCCTCGAGCCAGAGCGCCAGCACCAGCAGCGGGGGTACCGAGAACAGGCTGGCCCAGACCACGTAGGCCAGCATGTTCACGCCGGCCGCACGGCGCGCGACGATGTTGCCTGCGGCCCAGCAGGCGGCGGCGCCCAGCACCATCGCCAGGCCGGCCGGCGTGGTCAGGCCATCGGTGTGCGCGGCGATGATGGCCAGGCCGACGCCGGCCAGCGCCAGCGCCAGCACCTGGAAGCGCTGCAGCCGCTCGCGCGCGCCGAGCATGGCCAGCCCGATCGTGAAGAAGACCTGGGTCTGGATCACCAGCGAGGCCAGCCCGGGAGGGATGCGGCCGTTCATCGCGACGAACAGCAGGCCGAACTGGCCGGCGCCGATCAGCACGCCGTACTGCGCCAGGTTGCGCCACGGCACCGCCGGCCGCGCCAGGAACAGCGCGGCCGGCAGCACCGCGAAGACGAAGCGCAGCGTGGCCATCCACAGCGGCGGCAACACGTCCAGCGCGATGCGGATGACGACGAAGTTGGTGCCCCACACCGTCACCACGGCCAGCGCCAGCAGCGCGTGCGGCAGCGAGAGTTGCGGCTTCGTCATGGCCGGAGTATCGATGGCGGCGCGTCGACGCCGTGGACGCGCCGCGGCCATCGGGCGCCGCATTGCCTACACTGGCCGCTCCCTGCCTGGAGCCCGCCGCCCATGAACGCACCCCTGCCCGACGCCATCCGCCAGGCCATCGAGCGCGCCTCGCTCGACGACAAGTACGCGCTCGAATCGGGCCGCGCCTTCATGAGCGGCGTGCAGGCGCTGGTGCGGCTGCCGCTGCTGCAGCGCGTGCGCGACGCGGCGGCCGGGTTGAACACCGCCGGCTTCATCAGCGGCTACCGCGGCTCGCCGCTGGGCGGCTATGACCTGGCGCTGTGGCAGGCGCAGAAGCACCTGGCGGCACAGCACATCGTGTTCCAGCCCGGCGTCAACGAGGAGCTGGCGGCCACCGCGGTGTGGGGCACGCAGCAGATCGAGTTCGACGCGGCGAACAAGAAGTTCGACGGCGTGTTCGGCATCTGGTACGGCAAGGGCCCCGGGGTGGACCGCTGCTCGGACGTCTTCAAGCACGCCAACATGGCCGGCACCGCGCCGCACGGTGGCGTGATCGCCATCGCCGGCGACGACCACGTCGCCAAGAGCAGCACCGCCGCGCACCAGAGCGACCACATCTTCAAGGCCTGCGGGCTGCCCGAGTTCTTCCCGGCCAGCGCGCAGGAGATCCTCGACCTCGGGCTGCACGCCTTCGCGATGAGCCGCTTCGCCGGCGTGTGGACGGCGATGAAGACGATCCAGGACGTGGTCGAGTCCGCCGCCAGCGTCGACATCACATCCGACCGGGTCAGGATCATCCTGCCGCAGGACTTCACGCTGCCGGCCGGCGGCGTGCACATCCGCTGGCCCGACGACCGGCTCGAGCAGGAAGCGCGGCTGATGGACACCAAGTGGTACGCCGCGCTGGCCTACGTGCGCGCCAATCGGCTGAACCACAACATCGTCGAGGGGCCGCACGACCGCTTCGGCATCATCGCCAGTGGCAAGGCCTGCAACGACACGCGCCAGGCGCTGGCCGACCTGGGGCTCGACGACGACACCTGCCGGCACCTGGGCATCCGGCTGCACAAGGTGGCCGTGGTCTGGCCGCTCGAGGCGACGCTCACGCGCGAATTCGCGCGCGGCCTGCAGGAGATCCTGGTCGTCGAGGAGAAGCGCCAGGTCATCGAATACCAGTTGAAGGAAGAGCTCTACAACTGGCGCGACGACGTGCGGCCGAACGTCGTCGGCAAGTTCGACGACGCGGGCGATGCCGGCGCGGCACCCGGCGGCCGCGGCGGCGAGTGGAGCCTGCCCGACCCGGGCGAGCACCGGCTGCTGCGCGCCAGCGCCGACCTGAGCCCGGCGCTGATCGCGCGCGCCATCGTGCGGCGGCTGAAGAAGCTCGGCGTGCCGGCGGATATCGCTGCGCGCATGGACGCGCGCCTTGCCATCGTCGACGCCAAGGAGCGCGCGCTGGCCGCTGGGCCGAGCGCCGGCGCCGAGCGCGTGCCGTGGTTCTGCTCGGGCTGCCCGCACAACACCAGCACCCGCGTGCCCGAGGGCTCGCGCGCGACGGCCGGCATCGGCTGCCACTTCATGGCGACCTGGATGAACCGCGCGACGATCGGCTTCACGCAGATGGGCGGCGAGGGCGTGCCTTGGGTCGGCCAGGCGCCGTTCTCGAAGCGGCCACACCTGTTCGCCAACATCGGCGACGGCACCTACTACCACTCGGGGTCGCTGGCGATCCGGCAGAGCATCGCCGCCGGGGTCAACATCACCTACAAGATCCTCTACAACGACGCCGTCGCGATGACCGGCGGCCAGCCGCTCGACGGTGCCCTGACGGTGCCGCAGATCACGCGCGAGGTCGAGGCCGAGGGGGCGAAGGCCATCGTCGTCGTCACCGACGAGCCCGGCAAGTACGAGGGGCGCGTCGGCCTGGCGCCGGGGGTGACGGTGCGGCACCGCGACGAACTCGACGCGGTGCAGCGCGAGCTGCGTGAAGTGCCGGGTTGCAGCGTGCTGATCTACGACCAGACCTGCGCCACCGAGAAGCGCCGCCGGCGCAAGCGCGGCAAGCTCGCCGACCCGGCGCGGCGCGTCGTCATCAACGAGCTGGTGTGCGAGGGCTGCGGCGATTGCTCGGTGCAAAGCAACTGCCTGTCGGTCGAGCCGCTCGAGACCGAATTCGGCCGCAAGCGGCGCATCAACCAGAACACCTGCAACAAGGACTACTCGTGCCTGAAGGGCTTCTGCCCGAGCTTCGTCACCGTCGAGGGCGGGCAGTTGAGGAAGCCGCAGCGGCAGGGCCGGGCCGACCCGTTCAGCCTGCCCGCGCTGGCCGAGCCGGCGCTGCCGCGCGCGCTCGACGAGCAGGGCCGCGCGCGCGCCTGGGGCATCGTCGTCGCCGGCGTCGGCGGCACCGGTGTCATCACCATCGGCCAGTTGCTCGGCATGGCCGCTCACCTCGAGGGCAAGGGCGTGGTGACGCAGGACTCGGCCGGCCTGGCGCAGAAGGGCGGCGCGACCTGGAGCCACGTGCAGATCGCCGACCGGCCCGAGGCGATCCACACCACCAAGGTCGATACCGCCAGGGCCGACCTGGTCATTGCCTGCGAAGCCATCGTCGCCGCCGGGCCCGCCACGCTGGCGCTGATGCGCGCGGGCCACACCTACGTCGCGATGAACTCGCATGCCACGCCCACCGCGGCGTTCGTCGCCAATCCGGACTGGACTTCGCCAGAGGCCGGCTGCGAGGCGGCGCTGGCCGCCACTGTCGGCAGCGACCGGCTGGGGCGGTTCGACGCCGAGCAGGTCGCGGTGCAACTGCTCGGCGACTCGATCTACGCCAACCCGGTGCTGCTCGGCTACGCCTGGCAGCAGGGGCAGGTGCCGGTCGGCCAGGCCGCGCTGCGGCGCGCGATCGAATTGAACGGCACGCAGGTCGCGAACAACCTGGCCGCGTTCGAGTGGGGTCGGCGCTGCGCGCACGACCTGGCCGCCGTGCAGGCCCTGTTCCCGGCGGCCGACCCTGGCCGCTCGGCATCGGTCATCGAGTTCGTGCGCAAGCCCGGGCTCGACGAGATGATCGCGCGCCGCGTCGAGTTCCTCACCGCGTACCAGGATGTCGCTTACGCGAAGCGTTACCAGGCCTTCGTCGCGCAGGTGCGCGCCGCCGAGCTCGCGCTCGGTCAGGGCCACCGGCTCGCCGAGGCGGTGGCGCGCTACCTGTTCAAGCTGATGGCGGTCAAGGACGAGTACGAGGTCGCGCGGCTGCACACCGACGCCGCCTTCAAGCACGAGATCGAGGCGATGTTCGAGGGCGACTACAGGCTGGTGCACCACCTCGCGCCGCCGCTGTGGGCCAGGACCAACGCCAGGGGCGAACTCGTCAAGCGCCCGTTCGGGCCGTGGATGCGAACGGCCCTGGGCCTGCTGGCGAAATTGAAAGGACTGCGCGGCAGCGCGCTCGACGTCTTCGGCCGGACCGACGAGCGCCGCGCCGAGCGCGCGCTGATCGAGCAGTACCGCGACTGCATCGAAGAGCTGCTGCGCACGCTGGACTCCGGCAACCTGGCGCTGGCGGTCGAGATCGCGCGCATCCCCGAGGAAATCCGCGGTTTCGGCCACGTCAAGGTGCGGCACCTGGCCGCCGCGCGCGTCAAGTGGGACAAGTTGATGGCGCAGTGGCGCGGCGCAGGCGCGGGCGCGCGCGCCGCGGCCTGAGAGCCGGCCGGTCCGAAGCCGATCGAGCTGGAGCCGGTGCCGCACGCCGTCGAATCGTGGCCCGCGATCGCTGCGGCGCGAGCGCGCGACCCGACGGCACGCGTGCCGTTTGCCATCGCCGGCAGTCGCGGCGCAGCCAGCATCGTCGGCTCGGTCGCGCGCGCGCATCTGCCGGCGCTGGCGCGCTGGCCCGAGGCGCTGCGCATCGACGACCACGGCGTCACCCTTTCAGTGCCGGCGCCCGAGCGCACGCCGTTCCTCGCCGAGGCCAACGCTGCGCTGCGCGAGGCCGGGCTGATCGTCGCCTGGCGCGACGAGACCTACCCGGTGCTGGGACTGCAGACGCATCGCCTGCTCGCCACCGTCGAGCGCGCCGCGTCGCGCTTCTGGGGCACGCTGACCTTCGGCGCGCACTGCAACGGTCATGTCGTCGACGCAAGCGGCCGGCCCACGCACCTGTGGATCGCGCGCCGCTCGCCGACCAAGCCGACCGACCCCGGCCGGCTCGACAACCTGATCGGCGGCGGCGTGCCCAACGGCCAGACGGCGCTCGAAGCGGTCGTGCGCGAAGGCTGGGAGGAAGCCGGCCTGGCGCCCGCGCAGATGCGCGGGCTGCGCCCTGGCCGCGTCTTTCAGGTGGCGCGCGACATCGCCGAGGGGTTCCAGCTCGAGCAGGTCAGCGTCTTCGACCTGGCGCTGCCGGGCGGGCTCGTGCCGTGCAACCAGGACGGCGAGGTCGCCGAGCTCACGTTGATGCCGCTGGCCCACGCGCTGGCATGCGCTGCAGGCGGCGAGATGACTGTCGACGCCAGCCTCGTCACGCTCGACTTCGCGCTGCGCCACAGGCTGCTGCCGCCCGGGCAGCACGGCCTGCTGGCCGCGTCGGCGCGCGACCTGTGGGTCGCGCCGCAAGCGGTCGAAGGCTGCTGACAGCCGTACGTTCGGGCCGCCGGCTTGCCATTCAGCCGATCTGAAGCGCCGCCACAGTCGGGTTGAAGCCGCACCGCGCGCGTCGCCGGCACACTGTGCGTCATGTCACCGAAGGCCCCGACCGACGCTGCGCGCTACACCGGCGTGGCGATCGCGCTGCACTGGCTGCTGGCGCTGATGATCCTCGGCTCGCTCGGCGTCGGTCTGGTCATGACCAACCTGCCGCTCTCGCCAGCCCGGCTCAAGCTCTACAACTGGCACAAGTGGGCTGGCGTCACCATCCTCGTGCTCTCGGCGCTGCGGCTGTGGTGGCGCCTGCGGCACGCGCCGCCGGCCGACCTGCCGATGCCGGCCTGGCAGGCACGCATCGCGCACGCCACGCACGGGCTGCTCTACCTGCTGTTCTTCGCAGTGCCGCTGGTGGGCTGGGCGTACAGCTCGGCCGCCGGATTCCCGGTGGTCTGGTTCGGCGTGCTGCCGCTGCCCGATCTCGTTGCGGCCGACAAGGCGTTGGCCGCGCTCATCAAGCCGTGGCACGCACGGCTGGCCTGGACGCTGGCCGCACTGGTGCTGCTGCACGTGGCCGGCGCGATCAAGCACCAGTGGGTCGACCGCGACGCGCTGCTCGAGCGCATGCGCCCGCAGCTCGGATGAACGCCCGCGACGCGAGTTGAACCTGTCGCCATCGCACCTGTTCCAGGTTGGCGACCCCAATGACCCCGTTCCCGATGCCATCGAACCGAACCATGACGCAAACCCGTCGCCACGGCTGTCCCATCTCCCGCTTCGTCCTGACGCTCGCGGTGGCGCTGGCCGGTGCCATCGCGTATCCGGCCTGCGCGCAGCAGGTGCTGCCGGCGCAAAGCGAGATCGGCTTCGTCAGCAGGCAGATGGGCGTGCCGGTGGCGGGCCGCTTCAGCCGCTGGCAGGCGCAGATCGCCTTCGACCCCGCCCGGCCCGAGGCCGGCCAGGTCGCGTTTGCGATCGATACCGCCTCGGCCAGCCTCGGTGCGCCCGAGACCGACGCCGAGCTGCCCAAGCCGGCCTGGTTCGATGCGTCGAGGTTTCCGCGCGCCAGCTTCCAGTCGAGCGCGATCAGGCGCAGCGGCGCGGGCAGGTACGAGATCAGCGGCAAGCTCGCGATCAAGGGCCGCACGCGCGATGTCGTCGTTCCGGTGACGCTGACGCAGGCCGGCACCCGCAGCATCGCTACCGGCAGCTTCACGATCAGGCGGCTCGACTTCCATGTCGGCGACGGCGAATGGGCCGACCCGACGATGGTCGCCAACGACGTGCAGGTCAACTTCAAGCTCGCGCTCGCCGGCATGGCGCCGATGTGAGCGCGTCTGCGAACGCCTTCAACCCACCCACCGGAGTCCACCGATGATCCGCACCACGCTGCTCGCCGCACTGCTCGGCACCGCCGCCCTCGCCGCCCGGGCCGATGCCGCCGTCTACGCGATCGACCCGACGCACACGTTCGTGATCTACGAGATGGGCCACTTCGCCACCTCGACCAACCGCGGCCGCTTCGCGGTCCCGGCGGGCACGGTGCACCTCGACCGCCAGGGCAAGGCCGGCAAGGTCGAGCTGACGATCGACACCGCCGCCATCGACACCGGCGTCGAGGCGCTGAACAAGCACCTGGCGAGCAAGGCGTTCTTCAACTCGGCGGACTTCCCGACCGGCAAGTTCGTCGCCGACAGGTTCGGTTTCGACGGCGACAAGGTGGCCGAGGTCAGCGGCGAGTTGACCCTGCTCGGCAAGACCCGGCCGGTCACCTTGAAGGCCAGCCACTTCAACTGCTACCAGAACCCGATGCTCAAGCGCGAAGTCTGCGGCGGCGATTTCGAGACTCACGTCGTGCGCAGCCAGTTCGGCATCAACTGGGGTCTGGACTTCGGCTTCGCCGACAGCGTCCGGCTGCTGGTGCAGGTCGAGGCGATCAGGCAGTAGTCGCCGCGCCACCCGCGCAGCGCGCGCCACATGCCCCCGTGCCCGGCCCGGCGGCGACCGCTGCGCCGCATCCAGGTTG
>JBBIPS010000114.1:0-8660 GCA_037442725.1 Burkholderiales bacterium
GTCGGGCGCTGCGCCCGGCGCCGGCCGCAGCACGACGCGCCAGTGGCGCCGCAGCCCGCCGCGCCCCGCCTCGAAAGCCGCCCGATGGAAATCTTCGACTACGACAACATCCTGCTGCTGCCGCGCAAGTGCCAGGTGGGCAGCCGCGCCGAGTGCGACACCTCGGTCGAGTTCGGCGGCCGACGCTTCCACCTGCCGGTGGTGCCGGCGAACATGAAGACGGTGGTCGACGAGGCGATCAGCGAGTACCTCGCCGCGAACGGCTACTTCTACGTCATGCACCGTTTCGACCTCGACGCGGTGGCGTATGCGCGGCGCATGCGCGAGCGCGGGCTGTTCGTCTCGATCAGCTCGGGCGTCAAGCCGGCCGACCATGCGGTGATCGATCGCCTGGCGGCCGAGGGGCTAGGCGCCGACTACATCACGATCGACATCGCCCACGGCCACGCCGAGAGCGTGCACGACACCATCCTGCACATCAAGCGCGCGCTGCCGCAGACCTTCGTCATCGCCGGCAACGTGGCCACGCCCGAGGCGGTGATCGACCTCGAGAACTGGGGCGCCGATGCGACCAAGGTCGGCGTCGGCCCGGGCAAGGTCTGCATCACCAAGCTCAAGACGGGCTTCGGCACCGGCGGCTGGCAGTTGAGCGCGTTGAAGTGGTGCGCCCGCGTCGCGACCAAGCCGATCATCGCGGACGGCGGGATCCGCCACCACGGCGACATCGCCAAGAGCGTTCGATTCGGCGCCGCGATGGTGATGGTGGGCTCGCTGTTCGCCGGGATCGAGGAGTCGCCGGGGCAGACGGTCGAGGTCGACGGCAAGCTGTTCAAGGAGTACTACGGCTCGGCGAGCGACTTCAACAAGGGCGAGTACAGACACGTCGAGGGCAAGCGCATCCTCGAGCCGATCAAGGGCACGCTGGCCGACACGCTGCGCGAGATGCGCGAGGACATGCAGAGCTCGATCAGCTACGCCGGCGGACGCGCGCTGCTCGACCTGCGCAAGGTGAACTACGTCGTCCTCGGCGGCGAGAACGCCGGCGAGCACCTGTTCATGTAGGCCGATCGACGCCGCGGGGCGCCACCTACAATCCTCGCACCCCCTGCAGCCGATGCGCGCGCGGGCCCGGCCCGGCCCGGGCCGGCGCGGGCCGGCACTTTGCCCGCCGTCATGACCGAACTCGCCAAGTCCTTCGAACCCGCCCCCATCGAGGCGCACTGGGGCCCGCTGTGGGAACGCAGCGGCCTGTACGAGCCCACGCTCGACGCGGCGCGGCCGTCGTTCTGCATCCAGTTGCCGCCGCCCAACGTCACCGGCACGCTGCACATGGGCCACGCGTTCAACCAGACCATCATGGACGCGTTGACGCGCTACCACCGCATGCGCGGCTTCAACACGCTGTGGCTGCCGGGTACCGACCACGCCGGCATCGCCACGCAGATCGTCGTCGAGCGGCAGTTGCAGGAGGCCGGGCTGGATCGCCATGCAATGGGGCGTGATGCCTTCGTCAGGCAGGTGTGGAACTGGAAGACCGCGTCCGGGGCCACCATCACGCGCCAGATGCGCCGCATGGGCGCGAGCGTGGCCTGGGCGCACGAGTACTTCACGATGGACGAGCGTCTCTCGGCCGTCGTCACCGAGACCTTCGTGCGGCTGTACGACGAAGGCCTGATCTACCGCGGCAAGCGGCTGGTGAGCTGGGATCCGGTGCTCAAGTCCGCCGTCTCAGACCTCGAGGTCGAAAGCGAGGAGGAGGACGGCTGCCTCTGGCACATCCGCTACCCGCTGGTCGACGACGACGGCAGCCTCGAGGCGGCCGGCGCGCCCGACTCGCTGGTGGTCGCGACGACGCGCCCCGAAACGATGCTGGGCGACACAGCGGTGATGGTTCACCCGGACGACGAACGCTACGCCATGCTGGTCGGCAGGACGGTGCGGCTGCCGATCACCGGCCGCCTGGTGCCGGTGATCGCCGATGCCTTCGTCGACCCGGCCTTCGGCACCGGCGTCGTCAAGGTCACGCCGGCACACGACCAGAACGATTACCAGGTCGGCGTGCGCCACGGCCTGCCGATGATCACGATCTTCACACTCGACGCCAAGGTCAACGACGAGGCGCCCGCCGCCTATCGCGGACTGGACCGTTTCGTCGCTCGCAAGCAGATCGTCGCGCAGCTCGACGCCGAGGGGCTGCTGGTCAGGACCGACAAGCACAGGCTGATGGTGCCGCGCTGCGCACGCACCGGCCAGATCATCGAGCCGATGCTGACGGATCAGTGGTTCGTCGCGATGACGAGGCCCGGTGCCGGTGGCAAGTCGATCGCGCAGGAGGCGATCGAGGCCGTCGAGTCGGGCCAGGTGCGCTTCGTGCCCGAGCAGTGGGTCAACACCTACAACCAGTGGATGAACAACATCCAGGACTGGTGCATCAGCCGCCAGCTCTGGTGGGGCCACCAGATCCCGGCCTGGTACGGCAGCGGCGGCGAACTGTTCGTCGCCCGCAGCGAGGCCGAGGCGCGCGCGCGTGCGCAGGCCGCCGGCTACTTCGGTGCGCTGAAGCGCGACGAGGACGTGCTCGACACCTGGTACTCGTCGGCGCTGGTGCCGTTCTCGACGCTGGGCTGGCCCGCCAGGACGGTCGAGCAGGAGCTGTTCCTGCCGTCGAGCGTGCTCGTCACCGGCTACGACATCATCTTCTTCTGGGTCGCCCGCATGATCATGATGACCCGGCACTTCACCGGCAAGGTGCCGTTCCGCGACGTCTACATCCACGGCCTCGTGCTCGACGCGCAGGGCCACAAGATGAGCAAGTCCGAGGGCAACGTGCTCGACCCGGTCGACCTGATCGACGGCATCGCGCTGGCGCCGCTGCTCGACAAGCGCGTCACCGGGCTGCGCAAGCCCGAGACTGCGCCCAGGGTGCGCAAGGCCACCGAGCGCGAGTTCCCCGACGGCATCCCAGGCTACGGTGCCGATGCGTTGCGCTTCACCTTCGCCGCGATGGCCACGCTCGGGCGCAGCGTCAACTTCGACGCCAGGCGCTGCGAGGGCTACCGCAACTTCTGCAACAAGCTGTGGAACGCCAGCCGTTTCGTGCTGATGAACTGCGAGGCTCAGGACTGCGGCCTGCGCGAGCACACCCGGGCAGAGTGCGAGCCTGGCGGCGCGGCGCGCGGCTACCTGCGCTTCTCGATGGCCGACCGCTGGATCGCCGGCGAGTTGACGCGCGTCGAGGCCGCGGTGGCACAGGGCTTCGCCGACTACCGGCTCGACAACGTCGCCAACGCGATCTACCAGTTCGTCTGGGACGAGTATTGCGACTGGTACCTCGAGATCGCCAAGGTGCAGCTCGCACAGGCCGGCGCCGTCGCCGCCGCCGGCGATGCGGCACAACGCGACGACGCCCTGGCCGCACAGCGCGCGACGCGACGCACGCTGATCCGCGTCCTCGAGACCGTGTTGCGGCTGCTGCACCCGGTGGCCCCGTTCATCACCGCCGAGCTCTGGCACAGCGTGGCCGTGGTGGCCGGCCGCAGGGCCGCCGATGCGCCGATCACGCTGGCCAGCGCGCCCTACCCGCAGTCGCGCCCCGAGCGCATCGACGCGCACGCCGACGCCTGGATGGCGCGCCTGAAGTCGCTGGTGCTGGCCTGCCGCAGCCTGCGCGGCGAGATGGGTCTGTCACCGGCGGCACGGGCACCGTTGCTCGCGATCGGCGACACCGGCTTCGTCGCACAGGCGGCGCCGCTGCTCATGGCGCTGGCCAGGCTGTCGGCGGTCGAGGTCTGTACCGATGCCGCCGACTTCGCACGGGCCACGGCGTCGGCGCCGGTGCTGGTGCAGGGCGACGTGCGGCTGGCGCTGCGCGTCGAGATCGACGTCGCCGCCGAGCAGGCGCGGCTGGCCAGGGAGATCGCGCGGCTGGCCGGCGAGATCCACAAGGCCGAGGCCAAGCTGGGCAACCCGGGCTTCGTCGGACGCGCCCCGGCGGCGGTGGTCGAGCAGGAACGTCAGCGCCTGGCCGGCTTCACAGCGACGCTTCGCCAGCTTCGAGATCAAGCGGCTCGACTGCCGAATCCGTCGGCCTGAACTCGGCTCGCGCCGCCGGCTGCGACAGCACTTCGTCGATGCGGCGCGCCACGGCCCAGGCGCTGCGCACGCGCGACTCGCGCGTCGTGCTGGCCACCCGGGGCGTGACCTGCAGTGTGTCGATCTCGTGCAGCGGACGGCCCGGCTCGAGCATGCCGGGCTCGAGACTGTCGAACCACGCCGCGGCCATGCGGCCACTGCCCAGCACCTCGGCCAGCGCGGCCTCGTCGAACACGCTCGACGGCGCGATGCTGGCCAGCACCTGGTTCGGCCGGCAGAACGGCAGGAAGCGCTCGCCGATCAAGCCGTGGTAGCGTGTGAAGTAGGTCAGCATCACGCACACCGCCTCGCTCTGCTCCATCAGCTCGCGCAGCCCGACGGGCTCGACGCGCCAGCGGTTCCAGAGTGCGTCCGACGCGTGCACCGCCGGGTCGTAGCCGATGACGCGGGCGCCGAAAGCGCACAGCAGCTGCGCCAGCGGCCGCGCCGCCTGTGACATGCCGATCAGCCCGACCGTCGAGCCACCCAGCTCGCGGCCGACCAGCAAACCCTCGGCGCTGACCACCGGCACGCGACGCAGCATCTGCAGCAGGGCGCCGATCATGAACTCGGCCTCGGCGGCGGCGCTGGCGTTGGTCGGCCGCACCACCTCGACGCCGACACGCACGCAGGCATCCAGGTCGATGTTCTCGGCCCCCGAACTCAGCCGCCCGACGGCGCGCAGCAGCGGCGCGAGCTGCAGTGCATCGGCGTCCAGTGCGACCGACGGCGGGATGATCAGCGAGCGCACGTTGTACAGCGCCTGGCGGAAGGCACGCGGGTCGCGCGCGAGATCGGGCGCGTAACGCACGGCGTGGCGCGCCACCAGCCAATGCATCACCTCCGGATCCAGCGGCTCGACGATCAGTACATCCATCGCGCGGTGCGTGTTGTTGTGCCGCCGGCGCCCGGGCGCGGCATGACAGAATCGTCTGCAGTCACGAAATCGATTGTAGGTAACCGAATGTTAGTCAAGAAGGCAATATTTCCCGTTGCAGGCCTGGGCACCCGGTTTCTGCCGGCCACCAAGGCGCAGCCCAAGGAAATGCTGCCTGTGGTGGACAAACCCCTGATCCAGTACGCGGTCGAGGAGGCCTATGCCGCCGGAGTGCGCGAGATGATCTTCGTGACCGGCCGCCACAAACGACCGATCGAAGACCACTTTGACATGACTTTCGAGTTGGAGCTAGCCCTCGAACAGGCGGGTAAGGCCGAACTGCTCGAGGTGGTCAGGGGGGTCAAGCCCGCCGACATGGAGTGCATCTACGTCCGCCAGTCGCAGGCGCTCGGGCTCGGCCACGCCGTGCTGTGCGCGCAGCGCCTGGTCGGCAACGAGCCGTTTGCGGTGCTGCTGGCCGACGACCTGATGGTCGGCCAGCCACCGGTGCTGGCGCAGATGGTCGAGCAGTTCAACGACTGGCGCGTCTCGATGCTGGCGGTGCAGGACGTGCCGACCGAACAGACGCGGCGCTACGGCATCGTCGACGGCACGCGGGTCAGCGACCGGCTGGTCGACGTCGCGCGCATGGTCGAGAAGCCGGCGCCCGAGGATGCGCCGTCGCGCCTGGGCGTGGCCGGGCGCTACATCCTGACACCGGGGGTGTTCCGCGAGATCGAAAGCCAGCCGCACGGCGTCGGCGGCGAGATCCAGCTCACCGATGGCATCGCCTCGCTGCTGCGACGCGAGAAGGTGTTCGCGTATCGCTACCAGGGCAAGCGCTACGACTGCGGCAGCAAGGAAGGATTCCTGCAGGCCAATGTCGAGCTGGCACTGGAACACCCGCAACTCGGCCCCGGCTTCCGCGCCTTCCTCAAGGGGCTGGAGCTGTAGCCTCTCAGCGCCGGCGCAGGTAGTGCGCGTACTCGTCGCCGGAGCTCGATTGCTCGACCAGCACGTTGCCCGTCTGGCGCGCAAAGGCCTGGAAATCGCGCACCGATCCCGGATCGGTGGCGACGACCTTGAGCACCTCGCCGCTGGCCATCCCCGCCAGCGCCTTCTTGGCTTTGAGGATCGGCAGCGGGCAATTCAGGCCACGCGCATCGACTTCCTTCTGGGCATCCATCATCGGGTCGTCAGCCGTTGCGGGAAGAGGATTCAGGCCGCGCCGCCAGGTCCATGAAGCGCGGCTCGACGCCGCGCTTGCGCAGCCAGTCGGCGAGCGCCAGCCCGGTGCCCGCCGGCCAGCACCTGACCTCATCCGGCGCGAACAGCTTGTACTCGGCAAGTTCGCTGGACAGGCGTACCTCGCCGCGCACCAGCGCGTGGTAGGCGATGATGACCTGGTTCATGCGCTGGAAGTCGTAGACGCCGATCAACTCGAGCGCCTGCACTTCGAGCGAGGTTTCCTCGGCCACCTCGCGTCGAATGCCCTGCTCGGGCGTCTCGCCGGCCTCCATGAAGCCGGTGATGAGGCCGAACATGCGTGCGCTCCAGGCCGCATTGCGCGCGAGCAGCAGGCGGCCGCCACGGTCGCCGCATTCGACCACCGCCGCCAGCACTGGCGTCGGATTGTTCCAGTGCGTCCAGGCGCAGGCGGCGCAGCGCAGGCGCGTCTTGGGGCCGCCGTCCTCGACCTGCTCGATCGGCGTCAGGCCGAGGCCGCAGTTGGGACAGAAACGGTATTCGTGCGTCATCGCGCGCCGCCACCTCAGGCGGGAAAGACCCCGGTCGAGAGATAGCGCTCGCCGCGGTCGCAGACGACGAAGACGATGGTCGCGTCACGCACCTGCTGCGCGATCTGCAGCGCGACCCAGGCCGCGCCGGCGGCCGAGATGCCGGCGAACAGGCCCTCCTCGCGCGCCAGCCGGCGCGCCATGGCCTCGGCGTCAGCCTGGCTGACCAGCACCAGCTCGTCGACCTGCGCCGGGTCGTAGATCGCGGGCAGATAGGCCTCGGGCCATTTGCGGATGCCGGGGATGCGCGAGCCCTCGGCCGGCTGGGCACCGACGATGCGCACCGACTTGCTCCTGTGCTTGAGGTAGCGGCCGACGCCGGTGATGGTGCCCGTGGTGCCCATCGCGCTGACGAAGTGCGTGATCCGACCCTTGGTGTCGCGCCAGATCTCGGGCCCGGTGGTCTCGAAGTGCACGCGCGGGTTGTCGGCGTTGGCGAACTGATCGAGCACGTGACCCTTTCCCTCGCGCTGCATCTGCGCGGCCAGGTCGCGCGCGTACTCCATGCCTCCCGAGCGCGGCGTCAGGACCAGCTCGGCGCCGTAGGCCTTCATCGTCTGGGCACGCTCGATCGACAGGTCCTCGGGCATGATCAGCACCATGCGATAACCGCGGATCGCAGCGGCCATCGCCAGCGCGATGCCGGTATTGCCCGAGGTGGCCTCGATCAGCGTGTCGCCAGGGCGGATCTCGCCGCGCTCCTCGGCGCCGCGGATCATGCCGATCGCCGGCCGGTCCTTGACCGAACCGGCCGGGTTGTTGCCCTCGAGCTTGCCCAGGATGACATTGCCGCGCGCCGTGCCGGCCTCGCCCGGCACGCGCTGCAGCCGCACCAGCGGCGTGCGGCCGATCACGTCCTCGATTGTCATGTAGCTTGGCATCGACTCGTCCACCTCCGGTCTCGATTGTGGCAGCGCCGCAGCCGCAGCGCACTCGATTCGCCTGGGCGCGCCGCGAGGACCGCATGCCATAATCATTTCGACTCCGCGCCCGTGTGCGCAGCCCAGCCCGCGTGACGAAATCGGTAGACGTAGCGGATTCAAAATCCGCCGCCGCAAGGCGTGCCAGTTCGAGTCTGGCCGCGGGCACCAACCCCCTTGCCCATGCCAACCTTGCCCGCCGTGACCAAGGCGCTGATGCTGATCTGCACGGCGGTCTTCCTGCTCGATCCGGGCCTGATCGGGCGGCCGATCGTGTCGCTGGTGCCATGGTTCGCGCTCTGGCCCACCGGCAGCGGCTACTTCCTGCCCTGGCAGGTGGTGAGCTACGCCTTCCTGCACGGCAGCATCACGCACCTGTTCTTCAACATGCTCGGCCTTTGGATGTTCGGCAGCGAGCTGGAACGACTCTGGGGCACGCGCCGCTACCTCGAGATGCTGCTGGCCAGCGTGGTCTCGGCGGCCGC
Source organism: Burkholderiales bacterium (assembly GCA_037442725.1). Lineage (GTDB taxonomy): Bacteria > Pseudomonadota > Gammaproteobacteria > Burkholderiales > Burkholderiaceae_C > Pseudaquabacterium. Next base: position 8,210 of record JBBIPS010000114.1, read on the forward strand.
GGTGCAATTGCTGTTCACACTGCTGACCGGCTCGCGCGCCCCGACCGTCGGCGCCTCGGGAGGGCTGTTCGGGCTGCTGCTGTCGTTCGGCATGCTGTTCCCGAACCGGGTCATCATGCCGCTGTTCCCGCCGATCCCGATGAAGGCACGCACCTTCGTCGCGTTGTTCGGCGGCCTGGAGTTGCTGTTCGGCCTGACCGGCGGTGACGGCGTGGCCCACTTCGCACACCTCGGCGGCATGCTCGGCGCCTGGCTGATGATCCTGTACTGGCGCGGCAGGCTGCCGTTCGGCGGGCCGCGACGCCGCTGAGAGGCTGAACGAAGCAGGGGCGCGCCGCCCCTACTCGCCGATCAGCTCGTAGAACCCGCCGCCGGTCTCCTGCGCGAGCCGCTCGATCGTCGCCGGGGGCACCCCTGTGATCTTGGCGACGTTCTCCGGCTTAATGTCGCC
>JBBIPS010000115.1:0-8610 GCA_037442725.1 Burkholderiales bacterium
CTCTTCCGATCAGCGATGTCACCAAGGTGATCAGCGCCGACACCTTCGAGCGCCCGATCTACGCCGGCAACGCCGTGGCCACGGTGAAGAGCTGCGACGCGATCAAGGTCGTCACGGTGCGCACCACCGGGTTCGACCCGGCCGCGGCCGGCGGTGGCAGCGCGGCGCTCGAGGGCGTGGCCGCGGTCGCCGACAACGGCAGCTCGGTGTTCGAGGGCAGCGAGATCGCGCGCAACGACCGGCCCGAGCTGACGGCGGCCAAGATCATCGTCAGCGGCGGTCGTGCGATGGGTTCGAGCGAGAAGTTCAACGACGTGCTGACGCCGCTGGCCGACAAGCTCGGCGCCGCGCTCGGCGCCAGCCGGGCCGCGGTCGATGCCGGCTACGCGCCCAACGACTGGCAGGTCGGCCAGACCGGCAAGATCGTCGCGCCGCAGCTCTACATCGCGTGCGGCATCTCGGGGGCGATCCAGCACCTGGCCGGGATGAAGGACTCCAAGGTCATCGTCGCGATCAACAAGGACCCCGAGGCGCCGATCTTCAGCGTCGCCGACTACGGACTCGAAGCCGACCTGTTCGTCGCCGTGCCCGAACTCGTCGCCGCGCTCTGAATGCCAGTGCCTCGGGCGGCACCGGGTGCGGTGTCGGGCGGGGCACGGGAGTGCACGACATGGTCGGCACCGCCAGCACGCCGCTGCACCTTGCCGACCCCACCGCAATGGCCTGAGGGCCGTTGCTCCTCCGGAGATCGATCATGACCTATCGCGCCCCCGTCAAGGACATGCTGTTCGTGATGAAGGAGCTGGCCGGCATCGAGGCCGTGGCACAGCTGCCGGGCCACGAGGAAGCCGGATTCGACACCGCGGCGGCGGTGCTCGAGGAGTGCGCCAGGCTCAACGAAGGCGTGATCGCGCCGCTCAACCGCGAGGGCGACATCCACCCGGCGACGTTCAAGGACGGCCAGGTCAGCACGACGCCGGGCTTCAAGGACGCCTTCCGCCAATTCGCCGCGGGTGGCTGGCAGGGCCTGCATCACCCGGTGGAGTTCGGCGGCCAGGGCCTGCCCAAGCTGATCCACGCCGCGTGCATCGAGATGCTCAACAGCGCCAGCCTGAGCTTTGCGCTGTGCCCGCTGCTGACCGACGGCGCGATCGAGGCGCTGCTGACCGCGGGCAGCGACGCCCAGAAGGCGGCGTTCATCCCGCGCATGATCGACGGCAGCTGGACCGGGACGATGAACCTGACCGAGCCGCAGGCCGGGTCGGACCTGTCGCTGGTGCGCTCGCGCGCCGAACCGCGGCCCGACGGCAGCTACCGCATCTTCGGCACCAAGATCTTCATCACCTACGGCGAGCACGACCTGGCCGAGAACATCGTCCACCTGGTGCTGGCGCGCATCACCGGTGCGCCCGCGGGGGTGAAGGGCATCTCGCTGTTCGTCGTGCCGAAGTTCATGCCGGGGGCCGACGGAGCGACCGGTGCGCGCAACGATGTGCACTGCGTCTCGATCGAGCACAAGCTGGGCATCAAGGCCAGCCCGACCGCGGTGCTGCAGTTCGGCGACGGCGCGGCCGCGGTGAATGCAGACGGCGCCGGACCCGGCGCGGTGGGATACCTCATCGGCCAGGAGAACCGCGGCCTCGAATACATGTTCGTGATGATGAACGCGGCGCGCTACGCGGTCGGCGTGCAGGGCATCGCGGTGGCCGAGCGCGCATACCAGAAGGCGGTGCAGTACGCGCGGGACCGTGTCCAGGGTCGTCCCGTCGACGGCTCGCTGCCCGCTGCCGCAACCATCATCCACCACCCCGACGTCAAGCGCATGTTGATGATGATGCGCGCCTATACCGAGGCCTGCCGGGCGATGGCGCTGGTGGCCGCGGCGGCCTACGACGCCGCGCATGCCCACCCCGACGCCTCGGTGCGCAAGCAGAACCAGGCCTTCTACGAATTCCTCGTGCCGCTGGTCAAGGGTTTCTCGACGGAGATGAGCCTGCACGTCACCTCGCTCGGAGTGCAGGTGCACGGCGGCATGGGATTCATCGAGGAGACCGGTGCTGCGCAGCATTATCGCGACGCGCGCATCCTGACGATCTACGAGGGCACGACGGCGATCCAGGCCAACGACCTGATCGGCCGCAAGACGGCGCGCGACGGCGGCGCGGTGGCGCGCGCGATCGCCGGCCGGATCGACGCGACGTTGGCGGCACTGGCCGCACGCGACAGCACGGCGTGTCGGGCGATGCACAAGCGACTGGCTGCGGCGCGGCAGGCGCTGGCCGATTCGATCGACTTCGTCGCCGGTCGGGCGCAGTCCGACCCGAACGCGGTCTTCGCCGGTAGCGTGCCGTATCTGATGCTCACCGGCAACGTGGTGGCCGGCTGGCAGATGGCGCGTGCGCTGCTGGTGGCCGAGGACAGGCTGGCCGAGGGGGTGGATGCCGACTTCATGCGCGCCAAGATCCACTGCGCGCGCTTCTACGGCGACCACATCCTGAGCCAGGCACCCGGGCTGCGCGACAGCATCGTCGAGGGCGCCGAGGGTGTCACCGCGATGGCGCTGGACGCGTTCTGAGGAGGCCTGCCCGATCTTGCGTGTGGCGCCAGGCGCGCATGTCGACCGCGTCGCGCGGGAGGGCGTCGCTGCAACTGCCTTCCACACCCGGTCGCGCAGGTGTCTGTCCCGCAAGCGATAGCGCCGGCGCGCGTGGTTTCGCACACTGAGGCCGGCCCTGATCATTCCCCGGAGTTGCCCGTGTCGCTGCCCGCCGTGCTTGCCCATCTGCCGCTGCCGATCATCGGCGCGCCGCTGTTCATCATCAGCAATCCCGGGCTCGTGATCGAGCAGTGCCAGGCCGGCGTCGTCGGCGCGATGCCGGCGCTCAACGCGCGCCCGGCGTCGCAGCTCGACGAGTGGCTGGCCGAGATCACCGAGACGCTGGCGGCCTGGGATCGCGACCACCCCGGGCAGCCGGCAGCGCCGTTCGCGATCAACCAGATCGTGCACAAGACCAACGACCGGCTCGAGCACGACATGGCGGTGTGCGCCAAGTACAAGGTGCCGATCGTCATCACCAGCCTGGGCGCACGTACCGACATCAACGACGCGGTGCACGGCTGGGGCGGCGTGGTGCTGCACGACGTCATCAACAACGCCTTCGCGCACAAGGCCGTCGACAAGGGCGCCGACGGCCTGATCGCGGTGGCCGCGGGTGCCGGCGGGCACGCCGGAACGCGCAGCCCGTTCGCGCTGGTGCAGGAGATCCGCCGTTGGTTCGACGGGCCGCTCGCGCTGTCGGGCAGCATCGCCACGGGCAGCGCGGTGCTGGCGGCGCGCGCGATGGGCGCCGACCTCGCCTACATCGGCTCGGCCTTCATCGCCACCGCCGAGGCGCGCGCGGTCGACGCCTACAAGCAGATGATCGTCGACTCGTGCAGCGACGACATCGTCTACACCAACCTGTTCACCGGCGTCCTGGGCAACTACCTGCGCGGCTCGATCGTCAACGCCGGGCTCGACCCCGACCACCTGCCCGTGAGCGACGCCAGCAAGATGAGCTTCGGCGGCGACGCACGCAAGGCCTGGAAGGACATCTGGGGCTGCGGCCAGGGCATCGGCGCGATCGATGCGGTGGTGCCGGCGCGTGAACTCGTCGCGCGCTTGAAACAAGAGTACGAAGTCGCGCGGCAGCGCGTCTGCGGCGGCTGAAGACCCGGGTAGCCGAACGGGCCGCTCCAACTGCACGGAAGTCTACCGGCAGTGCCGGATCAGACCGTCCAGTTCTCGACTTTCAGCGCCCTCACACGGCCGAAGTCCTTGACATTGTTCGTCACCACCACCGCGCCGAGGCTGCGCGCGTGGGCGGCGATGAGAAGGTCATTCGACCCGATGAGTTGGCCCTTTCTCTTCAGATCAGCCCGGATGTCGGCGTAGTGCTCCGCCGCGGCGCGGGACCAGTCGATCACCGTCAAGTGACGCATCAGCACATCCACCGCGCTCCGATTCGCCTTCTTCCGGCTCGAAATCTGCACGCCGTAAAGTAGCTCCGCCAGCGTGATCATCGATACCGACTGCTGCCGCAGCGGCACCGACTGGATACGTTGCAGAAGCGTCGGCGAAGAGCGGCGCAGGATGAACGCGCACGTGTTCGTGTCGAGCATGTACAGGCTGCTCATACCGCTCGACGCTCCTGCACCGGGAGATCGTCGACGTCGACGATGAAGTCGTCGCTGACACGCACGTTGGAGGCCAGGAAATCGCTCCAGTCGACGGGGCGTGGCGACAGCACGAGGTCCTCGCCCACCTTGCGGACGAAGACCTCCTTCATGCCTTCCGGGAATCGGAATTCGAGTGGGATGGTGACAACCTGGGCTCGGTTGTTCTTGCCGACCCGTGCGGTACGCCGCTCCATGATGTACTCCGCTGCCAAGTGTCAAAGTATATGGCGCGGATGGCACGTGCCAAGGCATCTACCGTCGATGCACGACGATCGGCGCACGTTGCGGCGACCCGTGCGGCCGCCGATCGCGTCAGTCTGCGGACGCCTCAGTCCCGGCCTCGACGCTGCAATCGCAGCCGCTGCCGGCCGCAATCCAGCGCCGCGCGAGTTGTGCCACTGCGGGTGCCAGCCAGCGCGGCAGCGCGGGCAGCGCGTCGGCCGGCGCGCTCAGCATGCCGCAGCGGTAGCGTCCCAAGTCGTCGTCCCAGCGCAATGCGCGGCAGGCACCGTAGCGCCGGCGGCTGACGAGCATGCCCAGCGGGCAGGGCTCGATCGCACAGCACACGCCGCAGCCGTTGCACGCCGCACCGGGCGCGGGCCGCGCCGGTGCCAGCGCATGCACAAGGATGACGCGCTCGACCACGATCGGCACAGTGTGGCGCGACCCCGAGCCGGCCTGTCAGGAAAACAGCGGGGTCGACGGTGTGCAATCCCAAGGTCGGTCAACCTGCCCGCAGTGCTAGAGTGCCGGCCGATGACTCCATAGGTTCCTGTCGTGTCCGCTTGCTGACTGAAGACTTGCAGCAAGGCGGATCGCTAGTCCGCCCACCGGTCGAACCGGGCTGCGGAAGGTTGATCAACCCATCGGAGCCCCGGAAACCGGGGCGGAAGGTGACAGCGAGATGATGCAGCAATACTGGTCCAGTTCGTACCTGTTCGGGGGCAACGCGCCCTATGTCGAGGAACTCTACGAGGCCTACCTCGACGATCCCGGCAGCGTGCCGGACGCCTGGCGCACCTACTTCGACAAGCTGCAGCACGTGCCCGCGGCCGACGGTTCGCAGGCGCGCGACGTGGCGCACGCGCCGGTGGTCGAGTCGTTCGCCCAGCGTGCCAAGGCCAACGCGTTCGCGCTCAAGGCCAGCTCGGCCGATCTGGCGGTGGCGCGCAAGCAGGTGCACGTCCAGTCGCTGATCGCGGCCTACCGGGTGCTGGGTTCGCGCTGGGCCGACCTCGATCCGCTCAAGCGCGCCGAGCGGCCGCGCATCCCCGAACTCGAGCCGGCGTTCTACGACCTCGCCGAGTCCGATCTGGACATCACCTTCAGCGCCGCGAACACGTACTTCTCGAAGGCCGAGCACATGACGCTGCGCGAGATCGTGCAGGCGCTGCGCGAGACCTACTGCAGCACGATCGGCGCCGAGTTCATGCACTGCACCGACCCGAGCGAGAAGCGCTGGTGGCAGGAGCGTCTCGAGTCGATCCGCGGCAAGCCCAATCTGACGATCGACGAGAAGACCCACATCCTCGACCGTCTCACCGCCGCCGAGGGGCTGGAGCGCTACCTGCACACCAAGTTCGTCGGCCAGAAGCGTTTCTCGCTCGAGGGCGGCGAGGGTTTCATCGCCGCGATGGACGAACTGGTGCAGCGCGCCGGCGCCAAGGGCGTGCAGGAAATGGTGATCGGCATGGCGCACCGAGGCCGGCTCAACGTGCTCGTCAACACGCTCGGCAAGATGCCCAAGGACCTGTTCGCCGAGTTCGACCACACCGCGCCCGAGAGCCTGCCCTCGGGCGACGTCAAGTACCACCAGGGCTTCTCCAGCGACATCGCCACGCCGGGCGGTCCTCTGCACCTGAGTCTGGCCTTCAACCCGTCGCACCTTGAGATCGTCAACCCGGTCGTCGAGGGCTCGGTCAAGGCGCGCCACGGTGCTGCCGGTGCTGGTGCACGGCGACGCGGCCTTCGCCGGCCAGGGCGTCGTGATGGAGACGCTGGCGCTGGCGCAGACGCGCGGCTACTCGACCGGTGGCACGCTGCACATCGTCATCAACAACCAGATCGGCTTCACCACCAGCGACCCGCGTGATGCCCGTTCGACGCTGTACTGCACCGACGTCGTCAAGATGATCGAGGCGCCGGTGCTGCACGTGAACGGCGACGACCCCGAGGCGGTGGTGCTGTGCACGCAACTGGCGATGGATTACCGCCAGCAGTTCCGCAAGGACGTCGTCGTCGACATCGTCTGCTTCCGCAAGCTCGGCCACAACGAGCAGGACACGCCGGGCATGACGCAGCCGTTGATGTACAAGAAGATCGCCGCCCACCCCGGCACGCGCAAGCTGTACGGCGACAAGCTGGTGGCGCAGGACGTGCTGCCCCCCGGCGGCCCGGACGAGATGGTCAGGCAGCTGCGCGCCGCGTTCGACGCCGGGCGGCACACGATGGACCCGGTGCTGACCAACTTCAAGAGCAAGTACGCGGTCGACTGGGCGCCCTTCCTCGGGCGGAAATGGACCGACGCGGCCGACACCGCGCTGCCACTGGCGGAGATCAGGCGGCTGGCTGAGCGCGTCACCACGGTGCCGGCCGACTTCAAGGCGCATCCGCTGGTCGAGAAGGTGCTGGCCGACCGCGCCGCGATGGGGCGCGGCGAGATCAACGTCGACTGGGGCATGGGCGAGACGCTGGCCTACGCGTCGCTGGTGGCCAGCGGCTACGCGGTGCGGCTGTCGGGCGAGGACTGCGGGCGCGGCACCTTCGTGCACCGCCATGCCGTGCTGCACGACCAGAACCGGGAGAAGTGGGATGTCGGCAGCTACACGCCGCTCGAGCACATCGCCGACAACCAGGCGCCGTTCGTCGTCATCGACTCGATCCTGTCCGAAGAGGCCGTGCTTGGTTTCGAGTACGGCTACGCCAGCGCCGAACCCAACACCCTGACGATCTGGGAGGCCCAGTTCGGCGACTTCGCCAACGGCGCGCAGGTGCTGATCGACCAGTTCATCGCCTCGGGCGAGGTCAAGTGGGGCCGCGCCAACGGCATCGTGCTGCTGTTGCCGCACGGCTACGAGGGCCAGGGTCCGGAGCACAGCTCGGCCCGGCTCGAACGCTTCATGCAACTGGCGGCAGACAACAACATGCAGATCGTCCAGCCGACGTCGGCGAGCCAGATCTTCCATGTGCTGCGCCGGCAGATGGTGCGCATGTTCCGCAAGCCGCTGATCGTGATGACGCCGAAGTCGCTGCTGCGCAACAAGGACGCGAGTTCGCCGCTGGTGGATTTCACCCGGGCCGACTTCAAGACCGTGATCCCCGAGCATGACGCGGCGGTGCACGCCGAAAAGGTCAGGCGCGTCATCGCCTGCTCGGGCAAGGTCTACTACGACCTGGTGAAGAAGCGCGACGAGAAGAAGGCCCTCGATGTCGCAGTGATCCGCGTCGAGCAGCTCTACCCGTTCCCGCACAAGGCCTTTGCGGCCGAAATCAAGCGCTATCCGAGCCTCGGCGACGTGGTCTGGTGCCAGGACGAGCCGCAGAACCAGGGCGCCTGGTTCTTTGTCCAGCACGCCATCCGTGAGAACCTGCAGGACGGTCACAGGCTCGGCTATGCCGGCCGGCCGGCATCGGCCTCGCCGGCGGTGGGTTACGCGCACCTGCACCAGGAGCAGCAGAAGGCGCTGCTCGAGCAGGCGTTCGGCAAGCTCAAGGGCGCGGTGGCCGCAAGGTAGACGAACAGGCGGCCCGCGCGAGGCACGATCGGCCACGACGCGCGGGCGGCTTCATGCAGAGCGCCCGGGCGCGGGTGGTCGATGCGAGCGGGAGCGGGCACTGTGGCCCGACCGCTTGCAACGCAGACACGAAATGAGACACGACATGGCATTCGTAGAAGTCAAGGTCCCGCAGCTCTCCGAATCGGTGGCCGAGGCCACACTGCTGCAGTGGAAGAAGCAGCCCGGCGAGACGGTCGCGATCGACGAGATCCTGATCGAGGTCGAGACCGACAAGGTCGTCCTCGAAGTGCCCGCGCCGGCAGCCGGCGTGCTGGCCGAACTCGTCGCCGGCGACGGCGCCACGGTCGTCGCCGAACAGGTGATCGCGCGCATCGACACCACTGGCCAAGCCAGTGCGGTGGCTGCGGCACCAGCCGCTGCGGCGGCGGCGGCGCCGGCAAAGACCGCTGGCAGGAGCGGTGCTGCCGCTGCCGCGGGCGCCAAGACCGACGTGGCGATGCCGGCGGCGGCCAAGCTGATGGCCGACCACCGGCTTGCCGCAGGGTCGGTGACCGGAACCGGCAAGGACGGCCGCGTCACCAAGGGCGACGTGCTCGCCGCCGTTGCCGGCGCCGGCGCTGTCCCGGCCACCGCGGCGGCGGCTGCGCTCAAGGTC
>JBBIPS010000116.1:0-8528 GCA_037442725.1 Burkholderiales bacterium
GCGCCGCACGCGCGAGCGCAGCGTGGCCGGCGCCGAGCAGGCCGAGCAGATCATCGCGGCGCGCCGCGCGCAGGTGGCCCGGTCGTTGCGCAACCGCAATTCGCCGAACGTGCTGCTCGACGCCGTGCAGGCGTCGGTGAAGCTGCCGTTCGACGACGGCATCGGCTACGAGCGCCGGCTGTCGATCGACGTCGAGCGCGCGGTGGAGGGCCGCGCCTTTCGCCACCTGTTCTTCGGCGAGCGCGAGTTGCGCAAGATCCCCGGCATCGCCTCCGACGTCCAGGGCCGCAAGGTCGAACGCGTCGGCATCGTCGGCGCCGGAACGATGGGCGGCGGCATCGCGATGTGCTTCGCCAACGCCGGCATCCCGGTCGTGATCGTCGATGCCACGCAGGCCAACCTCGACCGCGGTCTGGCGACGATCCGCAGGAACTACGAGCGATCGGTGACGCGCGGCAGCCTGAAGGCAGTGCAGATGGCGCAGCGCCTGGCGCTGATCCACGGCTCGCTCGATGACGCCGACCTGAGCACAGCCGACCTGATCATCGAGGCCGTGTTCGAGAACCTGGCGCTGAAGAAGGAGATCTTCGGCAGGCTCGATGCGGTGGCCAGGCCCGGCGCCGTGCTCGGCACCAACACCTCGACGCTCGACATCGACGAGATCGCCGCCGTCACGCGGCGGCCGCAGGACGTGATCGGCCTGCACTTCTTCAGCCCGGCCAACGTGATGCGGCTGCTCGAGATCGTGCGCGCCGGCAGGACCGCGCCCGACGTGCTGATCACCGCGCTCGACGTGGCACGGACGATCAGGAAGGTCGGCGTCGTCGCCAAGGTCTGCTACGGCTTCATCGGCAACCGCATGATGGACCCGTACGGACGCGAGGCCGAGCGCTGCGTGATGGAGGGCGCCACGCCCGAGCAGGTCGACTCCGCGCTCGAGAACTGGGGCATGGCGATGGGTATCCTGGCGGTCTACGACATGGCCGGCATCGACGTCGGCTACCTCACGCGCAAGGAACGTGCGCACCTGCTGCCCAAGGATCCGACCTTCTACCGCCCGACGGCGCTGCTGACCGAGCGCGGCTGGCTGGGACAGAAGACCGGCCGTGGCTACTACCGCTACGACGGCGCCGAGCGCAAGCGCACGCCGGACCCGGAGGCGATCGCGATGTTCCGCGCCGAAGCCGAGCGTCTGGGCGTGCCGCAGCGCCGGCCGTCGTCGCAGGAGATCGTCGAGCGCTGCCTGTACGCAATGATCAACGAGGGCGCACGCATCCTCGACGAAGGCGTGGCGCTGCGCGCCAGCGACATCGACATCGTCTACACCGCGGGCTACGGCTTCCCGCGCTACCGCGGCGGGCCGATGTTCTACGCCGATACGGTCGGGCTGAAGACCGTGCTCGACAAGATCGTCGAGTTCGGCCACACGCTGGACCCGCAGTACTGGCAGCCCAGCCCGCTGCTCGAGCACCTGGTCCGCGAAGGCAGGACCTTCGCGCAGTGGCAGGCCGAAGGCGCAGCGCACGCCGCGTCGGCGCGCTGACACCCGCAAGGAGCACCCACCCATGGCCAACGCCTTCATCCCCTACGGCATCTACTGGTCGACCCCGTTCGCCAAGTGGCAGGGTTCGATCGCCCACCTCAACAGCATCCGGCTCGCCGCGAACTGCGCGCGCCGCATGCTCGACGCGCGCCAGGTCGACGACACCGCGATCGATCTGGGCATCCTTGGCATCACCAATCCGCAGCTGGGTTCGTTCTACGGCCTGCCGTGGTTGACCGGGATGGTCGGTCTCGACCGCGTGCCCGGCCCGACCGTGCAGCAGGCCTGCGGCACCAGCGCGCGAGCGCTGCAGATGGCGGCGCAGGAGGTCGCGCTCGGCAGCGCGACCTGCGCGCTCGTCGTCACCACCGACCGCTGCTCGAACGGCCCCGTCGTCCACTACCCCGACCCCACCGCGCCCGGCGGCAACGGTCACACCGAAAAATGGGTGATGGACAACTTCGGCCACGATCCGTACGCCGGCAACGCGATGATCGACACCGCCGAGAACGTCGCGCGCCGCGTCGGTGTCGGCACTGCCGAGATGAACGACACGGTGCTGCGCCGCCATGCGCAGTACCAGGACGCGCTGGCCGACGGGCGTGCGTTCCAGCGCCGCTACATGCAGGAGGTGCCGATCACCGACGCGGGCTTCCGCAAGCAGACCGGAACGCTGAGCGCCGACGAAGGCGTCTTCCCGACCACCGCCGAGGGGCTGGCCCGGCTCAAGCCGGTCAAGCCTGGGGGAACGGTGACCTTCGGCACGCAGACGCATCCGGCCGACGGCAACGCCGGTGCCATCGTCACGTCGCGCGAACGGGCGCAGGCGATGGCCACCGACAAGTCGGTCGAGATCGAACTGCTCGGCTTCGGCCAGGCGCGCGTCGAGAAGGGCTACATGGGCATGGCAACGCCGGCGGCGGCGCGGGTCGCGCTGAAGAACGCCGGGCTGACGATGCAGGACGTCGACGCCGTGAAGACGCACAACCCGTTCGCGGTCAACGACATCGCGTTCGCCCGCGACACCGGGTTCGCGCTCGAGAAGATGAACAACTACGGCTCGTCGCTGATCTGGGGCCACCCGCAGGGCCCGACCGGGATGCGCTCCGTGATCGAGCTGATCGAGGAGCTGGTGCTGCGCGGCGGCGGCACAGGGGTGTTCAGCGGCTGCGCTGCCGGCGACAGCGGCGTGTCGGTGGTGCTGCAGGTTCGCCAGGCACACTGAGCGGCGCGCCGGCTCGATCCGCCCACTGCATCCAGGCTCTTCCGACTCGGGCACCGCACCATGGGACTGCCGTTCGAGCGCGACAAGCTGATCCGCTTCCACCATTGCGACCCGGCCGGGATCGTCTTCTACCCGCAGTACTTCGTGCTCTTCAACGAACTCGTCGAGGACTGGTTCGGCCGCGGCCTGCAACAGGACTACGCCGAGATGGTGTACCGCCAGCGCCTGGGCACGCCGATGGTCAAGCTCGCCACCGACTTCGTCTCGCCGAGCCAGATCGGCGAGACGCTGCGACTGGCGCTGGCCGTCAAGCGCATCGGGCGCAGTTCGCTCGACATCGAGGTCGACGGCAGTTCGGGCGGCACGCTGCGCGTGCGGTCCGCGATGACGCTGGTGCTGGCCAACGTCGACAGCCGGCGCTCGGTGCCGTGGCCGGACGCGCTGCGCGAGCGGATCCTGGCCTTCATCGTGCCATGACCGACACCCGGCTCACGACGCCGGTGCCGCCCGCGCGGTGCAGCACGAACCCGGCGGGCCCGACCCTGCCGCGCTACCGCGACGCCAACGTCGGCGGCTGCGTCGACGCCGAAGTGCAGTTGCGCGCCGACGGCTGCACGATCGTGCGCTGCCCCGAGCCGCTGCGCTGGTATCCGGCGCGGCTGACCGACTGCCTGGAGCAATGGGCGCAAGAGGCACCCGAGCGCAGCTTCGTCGCGCGCCGCAGCACCGGCGCTGCCGACGCCGGCCAGTGGCGCCACGTCAGCTACGCGCAGATGCTGCAGCGCGCGCGCGCCATCGGCCAGGCGCTGCTCGACCTCGGGCTGTCGGTCGAGCGGCCGCTGGCCATCCTGTCGGGCAACGATCTCGAACACTTGAGCCTGGCGCTGGGCGCGATGTGGGCGGGGGTGCCATGCGTGCCAGTGTCGACCGCGTACTCGCTGGTGTCGCAGGACTTCGGCAAGTTGAGGCACATCCTGGTCACCGTGACGCCCGGGCTGGTCTTCGCCAGCGGCCCGGCGTATGCGCGGGCGATCGCCGCGACGGTGGCCAGCGACGTCCCGGTCGTGCTCACCGAAGGCGAGCTCGATGGCCGCAGCGTGCGCCACTTCGCCGACCTGCTCGCCACGCCGCCGCGCGCCGCGCTCGACGCGGCGCATGCCGGGGTCGGCCCGGACACGATCGCCAAGTTCCTGTTCACCTCGGGGTCGACGCTGCAGCCCAAGGGCGTGATCACGACGCAGCGCATGCTCTGCAGCAACCAGCAGATGCTGCGCCAGTGCCTGGGCTTCCTGGCCGACGAGCCGCCGGTGCTGGTCGACTGGCTGCCGTGGAACCACGTCTTCGGCGGCAACCACAACGTCGGCATCACGCTCTACAACGGCGGCACGCTCTACATCGACGATGGCAAGCCGACGCCGGCGGGCATCGCCGAGACGCTGCGCAACCTGCGCGACATATCGCCGACGATCTACTTCAACGTGCCCCGGGGACTGGAGGAGCTCGCCGGCGCGATGGACCACGACGCGCAGTTGCGCGAGGTGTTCTTCCGGCGCTGCAAGGCCTTCATGTTCGCCGGCGCGGCGCTCGGCCAGGTGGTGTGGGACAAGCTGCATGCGCATGCCGAGGCTGCGCTCGGCGAGCGCGTGCGCGTCATCACCGGGCTGGGCATGACCGAGACCGCGCCGGCGTGCTGCTTCGCCGTCGGCACCGACGTCGCGTCGGGCCACATCGGGTTGCCGCTGCCGGGGGTCGAGGCCAAGCTGGTGCCCGAGGCCGGCCCGGGCGGCAAGTGCGAGATCCGCTTCCGCGGTCCGAACGTGATGCCCGGCTACTGGCGCGAGCCCGGCCTGACCGAGGCAGCCTTCGACGACGAGGGCTACTACCGCACCGGCGACGCGGTGAAGTGGATCGATGCCGCCGCCCCCCAGCGCGGGCTGCTCTTCGACGGCCGCACCGCCGAGGACTTCAAGCTCTCGAGCGGCACCTTCGTCAGCGTCGGTCCGCTGCGCGCGCAGATCGTCCGGGCCGGCGACCCTTGCGTGCAGGATGCGGTGATCACCGGGCTGAACCGCGACGACGTCGGCGCCTTGCTGTTCCCGCGCGCCGACGCCTGCCGCCGGCTGGCCGGGCTGGGCGACGACACGCCGCTGCCCGAGGTGCTGCACCAGCCGCGCGTGCGCGACTTCTTCCAGGCCCTGGCCGACACGCTGTGGCGCGACGCCACCGGCAGCGCCAGCCGCGTCGCGCGCATCCACGTGCTGGCCGAGCCGCCGTCGATCGACCACGGCGAGCTCACCGACAAGGGGTCGATCAACCAGCGCGCCGTGCTGGCGCGGCGCGCGGCGCTGGTCGACGCGCTCTACGAAGGGCGCGCGTGCGACCCCTTCGTGATCCTGCCGAACCAGGCCGGACGATGAACGAGTCGGCCCGGCGCCGGGGTAAGCCCGAAGGGTCCGCGACCCGGGCCTGGCCTATCGTGACGCGACGGCGCCGCGTCGGCAACGCACGATTCCTTTCCACCCGCCCCCAGAAGGAGACAAACCGATGAACGCGATCCACAAGACCCTGGTGGCTGCCGCCACCGCACTGCTGACTGCCGCGCCCGCGCTGGCCGACGTGAACATCGGCGTCAGCCTCGCGCTGACCGGCCCGGGCTCGGGCCTGGGCATCCCGATGCAGAACCAGTTCAAGCTGTTCCCGCCGACCATCGCCGGCGAAAAGGTCAACCTGATCATCCTCGACGACGCGACCGACCCCGGCAAGGGCGTCAGCAACGCGCGGCGCTTCGTCACCGAGGACAAGGTCGACATGATCATCGGCTCGTGCATCACCGCCGTCGCCGCGGCGATGACTCCGGTGGCCACCGAGGCCAGGACGGTGCAGCTCGCCGCGTCGCCGGTGGGCGTGCCTGCCGGTCAGGACACCTGGCTGTTCCGCCTGCCGCAGAGCAACGACGTGATGGCGCACGCCGTCGTCGGCCACATGAAGAAGCAGGGCGTCAAGACGGTGGGCTTCCTCGGCTACACCGACGCCTACGGCGAGCTGTGGCTGAAGGCGCTCACCGCCGAGGGCGACAAGGCCGGCATCAAGGTCATCGCCGCCGAGCGTTTCGGCCGCACCGACACCAGCGTGACGCCGCAGGCGCTCAAGCTCGTCGCGGCACACCCGGATGCGATGCTGATCGTGGCCTCGGGGTCGGGCGCGGCGATGCCGCAGATGGCCATCGCCGAGCGCGGCTTCAAGGGCAAGGTGTACCAGACCCACGCGGCGGCCACGCCGGACCTGATGCGCATCGGCGGCGGCGCCGTCGAGGGCACGTTTGTCGTCTCGGGCCCGGCGGTGATCGCCGAGCAGTTGCCCGACAGCCATCCGTCGAAGAAGATGGCCATCGACTTCGTCACGAAGTACGAGAAGGCGATGGGGCCGAACACGCGCAACCAGTTCGCCGGTCACGCCTACGACGCGCAGCTCGTGCTCGAGAAGATCCTGCCGGTGGCGCTCAAGCACGCCAGGCCCGGCACGCCCGAGTTCCGCGCCGCGCTGCGCGACGCGATGGAGACGATGGGCCGGACGGTCTTCTCGCACGGCGTGATGAACTGGACCAAGACCGACCACTGGGGCTACACGATGGAAACCGGCGTGATGCTCAAGGTCGTCGGCGGCAAGTTCGTCGTCGAGAAGTAGGCGCCGCAGCGACGCCGGCCATCGCGTCGCGACCCGACGGGCTGCACCGGCCGACCGCCCGATCGCGATCGGCCTGACGCCCACGCGGCCGGCCTTCACCAGAGCCCGCATGGACTTCTCGATCGCCAGCATCCTGGCCCTGGACGGCGTCACCAACGGCGCCGTCTACGCATTGCTCGCGCTGGCCACCGTGCTGCTGTTCACCGTCACGCGCGTGATCTTCATCGCGCAGGGCGAGTTCGTCGCCTTCGGCGCGTTGACGCTGGCGCTGCTGCAGGCCGGCAAGGTGCCGGGAACGGTGTGGTTCCTGCTGGCGCTGGCCGGCGTCGTCGCGCTGACCGACGTCTTCAACGGCGTGCGACACCGCCAGCACGGCGCGCGCATCGCCGCCCAGGTGCTGCGCACACTGGCCTACCCGCTGGCCGTCGCGCTGCTCGCGATCTGGGCCGCGCCGCGCGGCTGGCCGCTGCTGGCGCAGGCGGCGCTGAGCCTGGCGCTGGTCACTCCGTTCGGGCTGCTGATCTACCGCCTGGCCTTCGAGTCGCTGGCCGACGCCACGGTGCTGGTGCTGTTGATCGTCTCGGTCGGCGTGCACTTCGCGATGGTCGGGCTGGGGCTGTACTTCTTCGGCGCCGAGGGCTTCCGCAACCCGAGCTTCTGGGGCGAGCGCTTCGCGCTCGGTCCGGTCACGCTCAGCGGCCAGGCGATCATCATCTTCGCCGCGTCGCTGGCGCTGATCTTCGGGCTGCGGCTGTTCTTCGGCCGCACGCTGTACGGCAAGGCGCTGCTGGCCACCGCGGTGAACCGGCTCGGCGCGCGGCTGATGGGCATCTCGAGCGTCAACGCCGGGCGCCTGTCGTTCACGCTGGCGGCCTTCATCGGCGCGCTGTCGGGGCTGCTGATCGGGCCGACGACGACGGTGTTCTACGACAGCGGCTTCCTGATCGGCCTGAAGGGTTTCGTCGCCGCCGTCTTCGCCGGGCTGTCGAGCTACCCGCTGGCGCTGGCCGGCGCGCTCGGCGTCGGCCTGCTCGAGAGCTTCGGCTCGTTCTGGGCCAGCGCGTTCAAGGAGGTGATCGTGTTCGGCGCCATCCTGCCGGTGTTGCTGTGGCGCTCGCTGCGCGATCCGGACGCCTCATGAGCCTGCGCCGCTGGGTCTTTGCGGCCTTTGCCGTGCTGATGCTGGCGCTGCCGCTGCTGCCGGTGCCGGACTTCTGGATCACGCAGAGCAACTACATCGGCATGTACGCTCTGGTCGCGCTCGGTCTGGTGCTGCTCACCGGCGTGGCCGGGCTGACCTCGTTCGGCCAGGCCGCCTTCGTCGGCATCGGCGCCTACGCCAGCGCCTACCTGGCCACCCGGATGGGCGTCTCTGCGTGGCTGACGCTGCCGGTGGGCGTGGCGCTGGCGGTGGCCGCGGCGCTGCTGGTCGGTGCGATCACGCTGCGCATGTCGGGCCACTACCTGCCGCTGGCCACCATCGCCTGGGGCCTGGCACTGAACTACACGATGGCCAACATGGATGCGCTGGGCAAGTACGACGGCCTGCTCGGCATCCCGACGCTGCATGTATTCGGCCTCGACCTGGGCACCGGGCGCGGCCTGCACCCGCTGATCTGGATCATCGCGCTGGCGGCGGCGCTGGCGGCCACGCACCTGCTCGACTCGCGGCCCGGCCGCGCGATCCGCGCGCTCAAGAGCGGCGCGGTGATGGCCGAGGCGATGGGCATCTCGACCTTGCGCTACAAGCTCACGGTCTTCATCATCGCCGCGGTGCTGGCGGCGATCTCGGGCTGGCTGTTCGCGCACTTCCAGCGCACCGTGAACCCGACGCCGTTCTCGATCGGCAAGGGCATCGAGTACCTGTTCATGGCGGTGCTGGGGGGCGTCGGCCAGGTCTGGGGCGCCTTCCTCGGTGCCGGCGTCGTGCGCCTGGTCGACGACCAGTTGCAGGTGCTGCTGCCGCGGCTGATCGGCACCAGCGGCAACTTCGAGACCATCGTCTTCGGCATCGTGCTGGTGGTGGTGCTGAAGTACGCGCCCGACGGGCTGTGGACCTTCGTCGGCCGCCGGCTG